>CALVAW010000002.1 GCA_944325655.1 Candidatus Gastranaerophilales bacterium | reverse complement strand
GCAGTAGGTAAATTATTTAATTTTCAAGTTAGTTATAAAACACTATTTTAAATTACCGTATAGATATATTGCTGTTGGCAGCCAAAAAATAAATAAAATAATTGCCCAGGTAGTTTGACATTTGATAAATTCTTCAACGCTGTTCCATTTTTTATAATTCCATGCCCATTCATTTCCTTTTGTACCTGCCCATATTTTTAAAATCCAAATGGCAATACCTGCATAAAAGACCATTTCCGGTATTAAAAGTCCGATTAACCAAAGAATTAAAAAAGTAACCAGTATATTTTTGGGCATCCCATTAAAATACCCCCAAAATATGCTGCCGAAAACAGGACACCAATTATAGCATTTTAATTTTTCCGGTAACTCTAAATTTGAACTTGTATCAGAACGGTAGCCAATTTTTTCACCGCAATGAACACAAATTTCATCATCTAAAGCTATATCCTCGCCGCAAAAAGGACACTGTTTTCTCTGTAGAGCAACATTATCTCTGTCAAGCCACTCACCGCAATGCTTGCATTTTACGGCAACTTCTAAAATTTCCTCTCCGCAAAATGGGCATGTTTTAACCTTATCAGACATTTCAAATTCTTTCGAACTACGGATAATAATGTAATTTAGGATTTATATTATTAACTTCTTTTTTTGATAATTGCTTTGCTTTGCTATAATCTTTTATATAGCTATCTGCAAGTATTTGTTTACCGTCAAATACAACATTAGCACCATTCATACGACCTTTAAATATTCTTTTAAGATTAATATAATATTTAGGCGAGTCGCTATCATAAATAGTAGCAAATTGTCCGTCGTTGCTTAATGACATTATGACACCATTCTTAAATTGAATTTGACATCCTTTTATATCTGTATAGTTTGAGCTGCCTCTACGGATTTTTTCAACTATATCGTTACAAGTAACAGTATTTAAGTCTCTATTAAAATCAAATGTCAAATCACTATTATATTCACGAAACAAGTTCACATAACCAAGAATATTTTGTTTTGCATTATCAGAATCAATTTCATCTTTGATCTTTTCTGCATTTGATTTGATTAATTTCATCATTGTAGCTTCATCGCAAGGAGAAATATCATCTTTGTTTGAATATATTGAACAATAATATTCACCATTTTTTCTGTAATAACTTGCAATTTTCATATTGTTATCAATTGAAAAAGAATAATTGGAATAATTGGTACCATCCGGTGTATATACATTAACAACACTGTATAAATTATTTTTGCAATAGTATGTCTTTGTTGTACCGCTAAGACTATAGTTTTCCTTTTCAAATTCACATCCGCTTAATAAAGAATCACCGGAGTTACTAAATAAAACAAATACAATAAACAATACGACAATTGCGCCCACTATAGCATTAATGTTTGTGTTGTTCTGTGTTTTTTTATTCTCAACTTGAACAGCATCAGAATCAGAACTAACGTTATCATTTTCATTCAGAAACTTTTTACAATATTTACACTTCTTAGCTACCGCTAAAATTTCTTTACCACAAAACGGACAAATTTTCGTTTCTTTTTCCATTACAACCTCTTTGCTACATAGAATTTGCTACAACAACTATTGTCAGTACAGTTAAAATTAAATATATGACAAAAGGATATAAAACCCATTTTTTTTGATGTTTATTAAACCCTTCAACACAACTCCAATTTTTATGACTCCATGCCCATTGATTTCCTTTTGTTCCGGCCCATATTAGTATACACGTATTAACCAATGATGCAACGATACCCAGAGTCGGAATAAATGAACACATAAATAAAACTACTAACGTAATTAAAATATTTTTTGGCATTCCGTTGAAAAAACCCCAAATGAAACCTGTAAAAAGAGGACCCCAGTTATATTTTTTTGCTTTTGAAGGCAGTTCGCTTGAAGTGTTAACATCGCTAGCAGAAGAATTGTTTTGCAGATTTTCACCACAATGATTACAGGTTTTGCTGCCTGCTAATACTTCTTCTCCGCATGCGGGACATTGAACCGTTTCGGATTTTTCTTCACCTTGTTTATCTAACCATTCACCACAATGTTTACATTTTTTTGCAACTGCTAAAATCTCTTCCCCGCAAAATGGGCATGTTTTTGTTTCATTTGTCATATAAAGCTTCCTTTGTTCTATAATATTATTCTACTAACATAAATTTAGCTTATATTCAATAGAAGTTTACGTTATGTAAATAATTATTGGAACTAAAAGATGCTTAGAACAAATTCGCAAAACTCCGCCTGCTAAATGCAGCAGACGGAGTGAATATAGATACAAGTTTATAATCGTACAGATTTTACATAAATATCAGAAACTGTATAAGCAGTTTTAGTGGTACCTGCTAATACTTGTGCATCATCACCTTTCATTAATAAAAATAAAGGACATATTAAAACGCTAAGTACGATTGATAAAACCATATTATCGTCAGGTTTTGCAGTAACTGAAGCTGACAGCGGAACGTATGTGCCATCTACTGCAGTAGTATGAAAGTCTGAAACGGTAACCTCGCCTGAGCGACCCACAAGCCCTTTTGAGCGAGTAAATGAGATTTGTGCTGTTACCGGAGTTCCGGATTTAATCAAAATATTTCCTTGACTGTCTTTTACATCGTTAACAACGGAAAAATGAACTTCGCTTCCGTTTACAATATCATTAGTCGAAATAGTCTCACTACACTTGATGACTATGGGTGTATGCGCAGGTATTACCGATTTTCCACTTGTTGAAGAAGCAACAATCATTGAAGGATAAATATACTTTCCGGTAATTTCATCAGTATTTTTAATGAAATCTCGAAGCGTTTCATCCTGAACCGTTGCAGCACCGATTGAAGGAGAAAATAAAACAAAAGAAAACACAAACATTAAAAAAGATGAAAATAATTTTTTAAATTTCACAATTTAGTTCCTTTCTAATAAACTGAAAATCTTATTAATAAAAAATACAATAATAACTCCCATGAGCATCCCGATAACAAACCTTGTGATGTTCCCGGTATTATATGCTCTTATTCCAATTCCGCAATTAACAAATATATCAACAAAACTTAATACGATGAAGCCTATTAATAATCTTTTATTTAAACGAAATTTATTACAAACAACTAATAAACTTGAAAATAATACGGATATGTAAACACCCAAACATCTTGAGCAAAGGGCAACCGGATAACCAAAAATCCAAAAACTCCTGTCGGGTTGTTGATGACAAGAAAACATATATAAAGATGTCAGTTTAGCTGAAATATCGTATTGACCGATGGCTGCCATGATTGGAGAGAATAAACTTCCAAAAACAAAAAAAGCGCAATAAAAGAATAATAATATAAAGAATATTCTTTTTATCTTAACTTCCATACAAACTTAACATCTCAAAACTTATTTTGTATATAATATAACAACCTAAAATATAAAACAATCATATTTAGCTTGTATTAAGTAATGTATCAAAATAAATTTTAATCTTTATTTTCAAAAATTATCTTAAAGTATATGTCTGCTTTTGAATACTTATTCAGAGGCTTATTTTTCCATAATTTAATATTAAGCTCAGCAGGGAGTGAAATAACTGAAAATAATAAATCGTTTTGCATAGGCGAGATATTGTTACATCCGCCTTTATATTTGCAACTTGAGCCTACATGTATATAATCTTTAAAAAATACGATATCATTTTTTGCGCTGTTTTTTTCCGAGAACATCTTAATATTTTTGGTATCAAATATATATGCATATTTATAATCAAAATCAAGTGCATTTAAACCTGATAATTGCAAAAGAAGTCTGGTGGATTTATTATTAACTCTCATTTTTTTTCTTAAAATTTTTTCTGAAAAAGGATATTTTACCGTAATAAAATTATTGTCTTTATCGTATGCGGCATAAGAAGGTATGAATTTTGAATAATCAGATGAGCAGAATTCACTAAAATAAGGAATATTCCAAGGTAAATACGGCAAACTGATACCAACCAAAATATCAGGATTATTCATTTGTATGCTAACCTTTGAAGGACCTTCTATTCTTTCATGATAATCGCCTTTATAATTTAAATCCAAACACGAAACAAGACCCCACCAAGGTTTATGACTTTGAATTGAGCCAAATACGGAAGAATTGGGTTCGTAATTATTTTTATTGAAAAGGGATTTTTCAACAAATTTTTTTCTTAAATTTAATATTTCGTTTTTAGAAAGAAAATTATATTCTATTGGTGCATTTATATTTATTTTGTCAAATTTAGTATAATCCTTTATGTTTAATATTTTATTGTCAAAGTGTGAAAATATAAAATACGGAAAATAAAATATAAACAAAAACAATAAAATTAAAATTTTTGAAATTACTAAAATATTAACAGGAATTTTTTGTATAAAATCAAAATTATACAAAAAATTATTTTTGTTTAAATTTGTTTTATGAGTATTATTTAAAAGACTATCATTTCTGCATTTAAAAAGCAGTTCTCTTATTTCTTTATTATCCGGTTGCAACTTTAAAATATATTCATACGTAGAAATTGCATTTTCATAATCTTCAATGAGTTCATAACATAATGCCTTCCAATTCAAAAGAACAACATTATCAGGTGAAAAAACAAGAAGTTCATTAATTCGATCCAGAAGTCTTTGTTTGTCGATACTGTCGGTATCTTTTAAGCCGGATTGATTAATATAATTTTCTAAATCTTCTATTGCTTTATTTAGTTCTTCATTATTCATTTTTGCATATCACCATATTTTTTTTCTATGTATTTATCAGCCAAGAGAACCAAATCTGCAATAAAAGAAATTAATATAGGAATAAAAAAGACAGCATAAAGTCCCCATAAATTTTGTTGGTATGCAAATTCAATAATATCTTTGTTTATAAAAAGCATAATTATCCCTACAACAAAGAAAATAATTGAAAAAATTTTGCATCTGTTTTCTGCTTCATTAGTTAAAATCGGTTTGAAACCTTTATTAAAATATGTATCTATTTTTTCTTTAAAACTTATTGTATCTCCGTATCCATAAAATTTATATGAAAAACAATTTATTTTTCTTGCATAATCGATAATTTTATATATAAAATTCCAAACAAAAACAGGCGTATTATATAAAGAAAAATGCCTATTATTTAAAATAGTAAAATCTAATTGAACTTGATAAATTACGGTAGCACGTCCGTTTTTAGTTGTAATCTCTTTTATAAATAAAATTAATTTAAACTTATTTATATCGCTATATCTGCAAGCTAAATTACATTCTGATTTGTTAAAATTAAAATAAACTTTATCCTCAAGAAAATTAACCGATTTTAAATTAAAATTTAAATTAAATTTTTTTATTTCATATTGCCATTTAACTGCTTCAAAAATAAATCCGAAAAACAAAATAAAAGGAAGTAAAATAAAAAGCAAAAAAGCCATAAAAGGTTCATCTGAAAATTCAACAGAAACAATATCAGGCAAAACTTTAAGCCAATTATAAAATCCAAATATACTTATCCTATCGCTCGTTGTTAAAAAATAAAAGAAATAAAAAGCAATTATATACAAAATACAAGCAGCTCCAAAAAAAGCCACTGATTTAAGCGAAGTTTTACATGTTATATTTCTTATTTTCATACTAATTCTTTAATTATTTTATAAATTTTAAATGAATAAGCAAATATTTAATTATTTTTAATAATTATATTAGAATATAGCTGTTATTTATCTTAAATAATGGTAAAATAATTATATGAAATCAGCTAAAGAAATATCAATTGAAACTAAAATTCTAAAAAGGCTTGAAAATAATGAAATTTGCACAAAGCTTGTAAAATATCTCTTTGCAGACGAAGAACTGCAGGAGCTGCAAGAATATGCCAATAATGTATCAATTAAAAGACTGGGTTTTAACGATCATGGCCCTGTCCACATGAGACAAGTGGTCGGTAATGCAATAAAAATGCTAAATATTTTGCAAAAGGCCGGCATTAAAACCTCTCTCGAAAACGAAGAGGTCGGAGATTTTGATGATAGCATGTGTGCAGTTATACTTGCAGGATTAATGCATGATTTAGGCATGGCAATTTCAAGACAAAGCCACGAAGATATGTCTGTAATTTTAGCGCAACCGATTATGGATAGGTCGCTAAATTATATTTTTCCTAACGATCTCCATAGAAAAACTATAATTAAAGCTCTTGCAACAGAAGCAATAATAGGACACATGTCATCCAGAAAAATACATTCCATAGAAGCGGGCATATTGTTGATTGCCGATGGCTGCGACATGACAAAAGGAAGAGCGAGAATACCGCTTGCTATTAATAATATGCCGAGAGTTGGTGATATTCATAAATATTCTGCAAACGCCATTAATCGCATCTCAATTTGTAAAGGCGAAAGAAAACCAATCAGAATTGATATTGAAATGACTGCTGAAGTAGGATTTTTTCAAATAGAAGAAGTTTTGCTTACCAAAATCGACTCATCTCCCGCTAAAAAATACGTTGAATTATATGCCGGCGTCATTGGTGTCGATAGAAAATGCTATTTATAATTTAATTTTTTTTATGTTATCATTTTCTTATGAAAAGAAAATTATTGTTAAAGATAATAATTTTAGTAATTTTATTTGCAATTATATGGGGTTTTGTTTGGGCTTGGTTTATAACAAGAACGGTCAGAAAAAACAGCGGCGATGATTCAATGAAAAATCAACATGCTGTCGTAAAAAATATTATTGCAACAGAAACAAGAGACGAAAAAAAATATTGGGAATTTTATGCAAAGTCAGGGGAGTATGACTCAGAACACAATAGTGTGCTTCTAAATGATGTTATAGGTAATTTTTATGATAAAGACGAAAATGTTGTTGTAAGTTTCAAATCAACAAAAGGGACCTATGACGAAAAAAGCAAAAAAGTTGTACTCAACGGAGATAATTTGTTTGTCGGTAAAGATGGTTCACAGCTATATGCGGATGAATTAATTTGGCAGGGTGAAGATAAAGATATCTTAGCTAACGGTAACGTTCAATTCATACAAGAGAATAAATTAATTACCAAATCTCAAAAAGCAGTATTTAATTCAACTCTTACAAATTTTAAAATTATTGGAAATGCAAAAGTTAAGGTATATGCAGATGACGAAACTAAGAAAAAATATACACAGTTATAATTTTATGTTAGATTGTTTAGTATGAGAAAGATTAGTACAAAATTTTTAATATTAATTTCATTGTTACTTTTGTCGGGTAGTGTTTTTGCAATTACCATCGAATCAAAAAAACAAGAAATTCAAATGGACAAAAATAAGGGATATTTTACGGGAGACGTTAAAGTTCAGGTAGGAGATGTTATCGTACAATCTCCCAGAGCAGATTTAGATATTGAGCCTCAAACCAAAAAACCCTCGCTTGCAACTTTTTTTGATAAGCCTTATGCATATCAAATAAAAGCAAACAAAAAGCACGAAGTTAAAGCCGATATAATAAAAGTTTCTTTAATCAAAAAAATTATAACCGCACAAGGGAATTCGCAAACAAATGTTTTGGAAGATAAGAAACCTACCATAATAATCACGGCTGATACACAAGAATACGATACAAATACAAGCTTAATGAAAGCATTTGGCTCTGTAGTTATAAACTATGAAGACATGACTGCTACATCCGACAAGGCATTTGCACTTTTGGATAAAAAAGGAGATGTTCATAATATTAAATTATCCTCACGTGCAACTATAAAACAGGATAAAAGCATAATAAGAGGCGATAATATCCAATATTCTAAGTTGCGACAAGATATTATAGTATCCGGAAATACGCTATCTGATATAACTTTTGACAACGGTGACAGAGTTATAATTAATGCCAGAAGTCAACAATATGACAGAAAATCTAACACCATGATGGCAACCGGCGCTGTTCATGTAAAATATGCTGACTACATCGCAGATGGCCCCAAGGCAATTATGCATATTAATTCCGCAACAAATAAGCCTGAAAAAATTATTTTTATCGGCAGATCAAAAATAGTTGAAAAAGGCGTAAATTCCGTAGAAGCGGATAAAATTACAATGACAGTTAATCCTAAAACATTCGAAGCAATCGGAAATGTTAAAACAAATATTGAGCAAGGCTCAAATGACAACAACGGCAATAAAATGGAGTTTAGTTTATAAAAATGGAAAATCTTACACTTGAGCATAAACAATGTCTTATAGCAGGCGATGGCTTTCTTCCGGTTCAAATGGCTAAAAGTGCGATACAAAACGGCTTTGAAATCGTTTGTATATCTCTTTCATCTGATAACTGCAAAGATTTAAAAAAATATTGCGCAAAAGTTGTCTCTTATGGGCCGGGTGAAGTTGAAAAAATTAAAAAATTCCTGTTGGAAGAAAACATAAAACAATTAACTTTTTTAGGAAAAGTTTCAAAAACAATGCTGATTAAACGTCCAAAACTCGACAAAACAGCGTTTTCTTTATTGAAGCAAATGAAAAAATTAAACGATGATGCTATTATGCTCAAAATAATTGAGCAAATGAATTCTATCGGAATTACGATATTGGATCAAACTATATTTATTAAAAATTTAATGGTTCAAAAAGGCGTATTAACAAAACAGGAACCCAGCGATAAACAAAGAGCCGACATTGATTACGGTTTTAAAATAGCTAAAGAAATGGGCGGTCTCGATATTGGTCAATCAGTTGTAATGAAAGACAGAATGATAATGGCAATCGAAGCTATCGAAGGCACAGACAGATGTATCAAAAGAGGCGGAAAATTAGCCAAAAGAAAAAATGCAATAGTGGTTAAAGTAGCAAAACCTGCTCAAGATAAAAGGTTTGATATTCCGGCTGTCGGACTCAAAACAATTAAGATTATGCATAAATACGGCGCTAATGTCTTGGCTCTAGAAAGCGGCGAAACAATTATAGTCGACCAAGAAAAAATGGTTAAATATGCCGACAAGCATAAAATGGTAATCGTGGCAATATAAGATGACAAAAAAGATATTTATAATTACCGGCGAATATTCAGGAGATATACACGCTTCAGGTGTAGTAAGAGAACTAAAAAAAATTTATCCCGATGTCATAATAGAAGGAGTGGGGGAATCTTCACTTGAAAAAGAAGGGGTCAAGCTGTTCTTAAATCACGAAAAAATGGGCGAAGTAGGTTTGTCATTTAAAAACATTATCAGTCATATTTTTATGGGAATTAATATTGTAAATTATTTAAAAAATGTATTTAAGCCCGATTTGGTTTTGCTTGTGGATTACGGTGCATTCAATCTTCAAATATCAAAAGCTCTTAAAAAAGCGGGTTTTAAAATATTTTATTTCATTCCGCCTCAAATCTGGGCTTCAAGAAAATACAGATTAAAAACAATTAAAAAAAATATAGATAAAGTTTTGACAATTTTTCCATTCGAAAAAGAATTTTACGACAAAGAAGGCATTAATTCAGAATTTGTCGGTCATCCGATTGTGTCTGAATTGCCTGTTTGCGATAATAAAGAAGCATTCTTTGAAAAACACGGGCTTGATATTAATAAAAAATTAATAAGCATATTTCCCGGCTCAAGGATTTTTGAAATTAACTTTATGCTAAAAACCTTTTTAAAGGCGGTTGAAATCATTCAAAACAAGAGAAATGATGTCCAATTTGTATTTTCACATGCAAAAAGCTTAAAAGATGATGCTTTTAAAGTTAAATACAAAACAATAAAAAATGAAAATCATCAACTTTTAGCTTATTCTGATGTTTTATTATTAACCTCAGGAACGGTAGCACTTGAAGCTGCTATGTATGAAAAACCAATGTTAATTGCATATAAAGGACCATTATTGTTTTATATTATTTATTTAATGGTAAGAAACATTAAAAAAGCCTGCCTTGTAAATATAATCACAAAAAAAGATTATGTGGATGAATTTTTAATGTATGATGCCACACCTGAAAAAATTGCAAATTGCGCATTAAATATTTTAGATAATAATAAAAAACGTGAATATATTATTGAAGGATGCAAAAAAACAAAAGAATTATTAACCGCACAACACTGCGTTGAAGTCGTAGCAAAAATCATAAAAAATGAATTATTAAAAGAGGTGGAATATGAAAAACATTAAAAAGAATTTAGCAAACATTGTTACACTTTCAAGAATATTTTTTGTTTTCATTGTGATAGGGCTCTTATATTGCAATCAATGCGAATATTCATATATAGCCGCTCTGATTTTAACGGCAATTTTAATGTGGTTTGACGGACTGGACGGATTTATTGCAAGAAAATTTAATATCTCATCAAAATTCGGCGCGCTGTTAGACATTATGGGGGACAGAATAGTAGAGAACGTATTCTGGATAAGCTTCTGCGCTCTGGGTTGGGTAAATGTATGTGTGCCGATTATCGTCCTTACAAGAGGCATTATTACCGATTCACTACGCACATTAGCTTTTGAAAAAGGATATACCGCATTTGGAAAAACAACCATGATGCAAGGAAAAATTGCAAAATTTATTGTTGCTTCAAATTTCTCGCGATTCACTTATGCGGTATGCAAAGCCGTTGCTTTCTTCTTCTTAATTGCAGGACACATGCCTGTTGAATACAGCAATAAAGACATAATTCTGACAATTGGCGTTATCTGTGTATATATTTCGGTGATATTCTGTGTATTGCGCGGTTTACCTGTAATATTTGAATCCAAAAGATTTTTTACAGAGGATAAATAAGTGAAATCAAATTTTTTAAATATAGTACTATATGAACCGGAAATACCTCAAAATACAGGAAATATAGCACGCTTATGTGCATGTATCGGCGCTAAATTATATTTAATAGGCAGATTAGGTTTTTCAATTACAGATAAACATCTTAAACGCGCAGGCTTGGACTATTGGGATAAATTAGAAACAGAACACATTGAGTCATTGGATATATTACAACAACAATATTCAGACTCAAATTTTTATTATTTTACAACCAAAACCAAACAAAAATACACAGCAGTTGAATATAAACTTGGAGATTTTTTAGTATTCGGTCCGGAAACAAGAGGCTTACCGGAAAATTTATTAAATAAATTCAATGAAAATTGTGTTACAATACCTATGAGAGAAAATACAAGAAGTCTTAATTTAGCTAATTCTGTCGCAATTGGCGCTTATGAAGCAGTAAGACAATTTGATAAACTACCTGAATAGAGGATTTATGACTGAAAAATATCAAGCAGATATACAAGTATTAGGAAAAGAAATTATCTTAAACATGCTCCCTAAAAGAACACAAAATTCGCACAAAGGCACGTTTGGTCATGTGTTAAATATTGCAGGTTCTTGTCAATATATCGGGGCTGCATATTTGAGTTCAATAAGCTCTCTGAAAGTCGGAGCGGGATATACAATGCTTGCAAGCTGTTCTGATGTAATTAATTCAATATCATCAATGACTCCTGATATTACATATTTAGACTTGGGTCAATCTGCTTATGGCACAATACCTAAAGATGCAATCAAATTTCTTTCGGCTATTGCAAACTATGATGTAGTTTCAATTGGCTGCGGATTAAATCAAATAGGCGGTGTTAGCGACCTTGTTGTAAATTTTTTAAAAAAAAATAAAAATTCATACACTCCAATAATAATAGACGCCGACGGGATAAACGCAATTGCTGCCGCTAAAACTTTTGCGATACCTTTAAATTCAATAATCACACCGCATCCAATGGAATTATCAAGACTAATGGGTGTAGATGTTAAAGAAATCCAAAAAAATCGTGCAAAATGGGCTTGGGAAGCAAGCAGAGAATTTGATTGCATTGTATTATTAAAAGGACATGAAACAGTTATCGCAATACCAAGCGGTAAAATTTTTATAAATCATACAGGAAACTCGGCTCTTGCAAAAGCTGGAAGCGGCGATGTTTTAACAGGTATGATAGCAGGCTTTTGCGCTCAGGGATTACAGCTTGAAAATGCAGCATGCTGCGCTGTGTATCTGCACGGGTTAGCAGGTGAAATAGCTTCAAAGACATTATCCGAATACTCCGTACTTGCCTCAGACATATTAAAATATATACCTGTTGCCATTAAAGCTGTGATGACTTACTAAATACTTGATATATGCAATTCATCAGGATTTATTTCATTAACTATTAACGCATTTGAAACCGGAATTCCTTCTGAATTAACCGCATTATTTACAATTCTGCCTTTAATATACATTGCACTGGATGAGCCGCCATCAAAATTCATTGCATATTCACAACCTATATTTTTCATCAACTTTGCAAGCTCATACAACGTCATTCCGACTGAAGCTTTTTCTCTACCGTCTATTGTTACTATAAAAAACGAACCGTTATTGTTAAAACCTATCGCACTTCTTGGATTTTTACCCGAAATTGCCTGTAATTTTTGCTCTTTATAATCCACATAAACCTGTGAGTCTTTGACCAGATATGGACCTGCCCCAATAATATGAGTTGCTCCTTGTAAATTCTCCTGTAAATTTATTTCAATTTTAACTTGTTTTTCTTTTCCGAAATTAGATATTTTATCTTTGGAACCTTGTATTACTAAATCGTTATTCTCCATTTTTATAGGATTTGCAGATATTTTTATAATCTCACTCTCCCTAATAAGCATATTGTAGCCATTTTTAGGAGGTGGCGGAGAATATTCGCCCCAATCGGAAGTGTATAATAAAGTATATGATTGAAGCATTCTCGGTTGATTGATATTATCTATAATTAAAGTATTATTTTCGGTGTATGCTTTAATATCAAAATTGATATTATCCATCTTAAATGAAATATTATCATTGTCCTCATAAATTGCAATTCCAACTCTATTGTATATAGGACCGGTTAAAACTTTTCCATCTATCATCAATGCCCCTAAAGGTACACCGGAAGCCGGTTTAAAAAATCCTCCGTTAATTGCTATAAGTGATTGTTCTCGTTGTGCTATTCTTCTTATTGTTCTCTTTGAATTAAGTTTATCCGATGCAGTTTGAGGTTTAATTTTTAAATATGGATTTACCTTGGTGTTAAGCTCGACAATGTTAATTTTTATTGGCTTGGAATTTATGTACTTTATCTGTTTAATATGTGCAACTCCGGTATATGGAAATGTTATATGAGAGCCTGAATATTTATTTTTTATATTTTCTTCAAAATTTTTTTGTAAATATATTTCCTGTCCCGTATTTACCACTTTAATCCGCTCAGTATCGGTTTTAGCAAATATAGGTCTTGAAATTCCCAAGGAAGCCAATAAAACACAAATAATAAAAAATATCATAATATAATTGAGCTTCGTATCTTGCTTTTCTTTATCTTTTAAATAGTCGGCAAAATACGCACCAAAATAATTACGATAATAATCATTTACTTGCGAATTTAACATTTTAATGCCTGTATCTAGTATGCTCTACTTATATTATATCACAAAGGTAAATACCCCTCAAGAGTAGATAGAATAATAATTTTAGACCATTTTTTAAGTGTAATTTTTACTATTCTATAAATAAGCTTAAAAATTAAATAATAAATAAGATCATAACAATAAGTGTAAATATTAATATTAAGTATTGTAAATTAAAGGAATTTTATTATTCAATCAGTTAAAAAAATAATTTAACTTGGTATATATATAATATATACTATGTATATATGAATAAAAATTCATATATCTCATTTACACACACCTACATTTTTCCTAACCTTTCCTTCCTTTCTATGTACCAAGTAGAAAACTCCCTTAGGGGAGCTTTTTTTTAAGAAAAATACGACAATTTTATAAAATCAACTGTTTTTGAAATACCATTTAAAATTTGTGTAGAACAACTAAAGTTTAAAGACGAAACAAGATAATTTACATCCGGAGTGTATTTAGGATAATAAATTTCATTCGAAATTTTTATTACCTTAGATTTTGATTTGGTAAAACTGATTATTAACTTTGCTATATCTGAATCAAAATGCATATTTGAAGAAGAAATATCAATAATATTTTTATCTAAATAATTGTTCATAATATTAATAAGACCAAGTGAAACATCTTTGCTAAATGTATAATACTTGCAAAAATCATTTTCAATAATAATATTTTCATTATTAAAAGCACTATAAATAGCGGCGGGTATAAATCTTTTATCGTCAAATCGAAAATAAGGACCATAAGAATTCGATACTCGAGCAATTTTTGCGTAAGTATTATTTATAGAAGAATAATCAAGTATTAAATTTATTATAAATTTTTCCAGACTATTAAATGAGTTATATTTATCGTCAAATTCATAATCCAGATAAAAGTTAGTAACATAAAGCAGACGAGCACCAAATATCTTTGAAAATTTTAATATATTTTCAATTGATTTTAATTTATTTGTGCAAAATTTATACTTATCATCAAAATATAAACTAAAATCGCCGCATCCTGCAAGAAAATAAATTTCATCAATTTTAACATTTATTTCATCAACCAAGTCCTGCTGTAAAAAGAAAAATCTTTCATTTTTCAATAAAGTGGAAATATTAGAAAAAGAAGAACATAAAAAATTATCTATCCCATATACCAGATTATTTTCATTTTTCAGCAAACAATTTGCCAAATTTACGCCTAAATGTCCGGCGACACCGCAAATTAAAATTTTATTCATAAATATATTTTAAATTGTTTTTTTAATGCTGTAAAGACAATGTCGAAGATAATTCTGAAATAATAGCCACAATTTCAGAATTATCAAAATGCTTTTTATTAGCAAAATTTAAAATAAATTCAGCAAGATTGCGGGAAAATTCTGCTTTTTTATATTCACCGAAACCGTATTTTTTATATATTAAATCAAGACAATGAACCTTGGAATATTTCTCATCAAAGTCACTCAAGCTGCAATTCAACTCATTTTTATGTATATAATTTATAGCCTCTAAAAGAAGATTTGAAGGAAGCAAGTCCTCAAATTCGCCAGAATTTATCAAATAAAGAGAGTCTAATTTTCTTAATTTGGATTGAATTAGTTCTTTTATTTTTAAAGCATCCTTGTCTAAGAGTATAAAAAAAGGCAATTTAACATATTCTGACATACTATAATACTTGCGTGCAACCTGATTCTTACCTCCGGCTTGAATAACCTTAAACCCAAGTTTTTTAAAATCCAACCCAAAAAGTCCAAAAATCGGTTCCAAAAGAAATTCCTCAGTCTGTCCTTCACATAAAATAATCTTTTCCACAGGATATAAAAGCGATTTTTCGCTTCGCAATCTGTAACAGTCTGACAAATTATTATAAATTTCTTTTATCCAGATAACATTTTGAGGAGTTGAAGATGTAATTACAGTAGAATTAATCAAATCTGAAATATTCACTCGGCTCGATAGGTATTGATAAGATAACTCATTTGAAATAAAATACTTATCCTCCAAATTTACCAGAAATTCAGTAAGCGAATGATCGGAATAATCGGACTCAAATGTATATTGAAATATATCCTCAACCAATTTTATTTTATCATTAAGGCAATATGCCGACACTTTGTTGTCAAAGGAAAATTTATTTATTATATCATTAAAAACTCTTTGATAACGAATATATGCCGGCTCAAATCGTGTAAGTCTGTCTAAAATGGTTAAAAAATATTTTTCTGGTATTTTTTTTATTTTCATTATTATTTTAAAATCACGTCAAACCGTCAAAAACTCAAATCAATTTCTATTTCATAATAACATATAAGTGAGTGTGTTCAAGAACTTAATCTATTCTTTATAAAGTGTAATCTTGACATTTATTGATTATGTAGTAATATCTAAATAGAGATTTTTTTCACGAAAAGGAGATTATATATGACAACAACTGAAGAAATCAAAATGAGCGAAACGGTTGAAACCGCTGAACAACTGGAAGCTCTTATTGACAGAGTAGTTGCCGCACAAAAAGTATTTGCTACTTTTTCACAAGAACAAGTTGACAAAATCTTTAAAGCAGCAGCAACAGCAGCGGACAAAGCTCGTATACCTCTTGCAAAAATGGCACACGAGGAAACCGGAATGGGCATAGTAGAAGATAAAATCATTAAAAACCACTATGCATCCGAATATATCTATAACAAACACAAAAACACAAAAACCTGTGGAGTTATAGAAGAAGACAAACCAAACGGAATTAAAGTTGTAGCAGAACCCTTAGGCGTTCTTGCAGGAGTTGTACCCACTACAAATCCAACCTCAACAGCAATATTCAAATCTTTAATTTCACTTAAAACAAGAAACGGGATAATTTTTTCACCACACCCCAGAGCAAAAAAATGTACAATAGAAGCTGCTAAAATCGTTCTGGATGCCGCAGTTAAAGCAGGCGCTCCAAAAGATATAATCGGTTGGATAGATACTCCTTCTATTGAACTTTCAGGTCAATTAATGAAACATAAAAAAATCTCTTGCATATTAGCAACAGGTGGTCCGGGCATGGTAACTGCCGCATATTCATCAGGAAATCCTGCATTAGGTGTCGGCCCGGGTAATACATCTGCAGTTATTGATGAAACTGCAGACATTAAAATGGCGGTATCATCAATTTTAATGTCTAAAACATTTGATAACGGTATGATTTGTGCATCGGAACAATCCGTTATTGTAATTGACAGTATTTATGAAGAAGTTAAAAAAGAATTTGCATATAGAGGCGCACATATTTTATCGGATTCAGAAATGCAAAAACTAATTGATTTCGGATTTATCGATCCTGCAAGAGGAACGGCACATCCTAAAATTGTAGGTCAAAGCGCATACACCATTGCAAAACTTGCAGGTTTTGATGTTGATGAAAATGCTAAAATTCTTTTAGCACAAAGAAACGAAGTAAATTGGGATGATCCTTTCTCAAGAGAAAAACTATCTCCGATTTTAGCTATGTATAAAGCAGATAGTTTTGAACACGCAGCAGAAATGGCATACACTCTTGTTTCAAAAGGCGGCGCAGGCCACACTTCCGTTTTATATACAGACGACAGAAAAAGCGACAGAATAGATGCTTATGCGAAAAAAATGCCTTCTTGCAGAGTTCTGATTAATCAACCTTCAAGCCAAGGCGGTATAGGTGATTTATATAACTTCCGTATGGAACCCTCACTGACACTTGGTTGCGGTTCATGGGGTAAAAACTCTGTATCAGGTAATGTCGGAGTTGAAAACTTGTTAAACTACAAACGCGTTGCTGAAAGGAGAGAAAATATGCTTTGGTTTAAAGTTCCTCAAAAAGTTTATTTCAAAAGAGGTGCAACTGATTTAGCTTTACGTGAATTGCAAGGCAGAAAAAAAGCATTTATTGTAACAGACAGATTCTTATTTAATTCCGGTGCAGCTGAAAAAATTACTAAAGTTTTAGATGACATCGGTATAGATCATGAAATATTCTTTGATGTAAAACCTGATCCGACTTTATCAACCATTGAAGATGCATACACTATTATGAAACCTTTTGAACCTGATGTCATTATTGCATTGGGCGGCGGTTCTCCGATGGATGCTGCTAAAATTCTTTGGTTAAAATATGAACAACCGGATACAGTCTTTGAAGATATCGCAATGAGATTTATGGATATCAGAAAAAGAATTTGTCAACTCCCTGAACTCGGTAAAAAAGCACTTATGGTTGCAATTCCGACTACATCAGGAACCGGTTCCGAAGTTACTCCGTTCTCAATTATCACTGATGATAAATCAGGTGTAAAATATGCTATTGCAGACTATGCTCTAACTCCTTCAATGGCGATTGTTGATCCTAATTTTGTAGACGGAATGCCCAAAGGATTAACATCTGCTTCAGGTATAGATGCATTAGTTCACGCTATAGAAGCTTATGTATCTTGCATGGCAACTAATTTTACCAATTCAAATGCTCTTGAAGCCGTTAAATTAGTGTTCAAATACTTAAGTCGTTCATATCATGAAGGAGCAAATGATCCAATTGCAAGAGAAAAAATGCATTACGCAGCTACTATTGCAGCTATGGCATTTGCAAACTCATTCCTAGGCTTATGTCACTCAATGGCACATAAATTAGGGGCAATGTTCCATATACCCCATGGTGTTGCAAACGCACTTTTAATAAGACAAGTAATTAAATATAACGCAACAGATTGTCCTAAGAAGCAAGCAACATTCCCTCAATATAAATATCCTTGTGCAGTTGAACGATACGCTCAAATTGCAGACGAACTCAAACTTGGCGGTTCAACCAATGAAGAAAAAACACAATTACTTCTTGACGCTATTGATAAATTAATGAAAGATATCGAACTACCACGTTCTATCAAAGATTTCGGAGTGTCTGAAGAAGATTTCTATGCAAAATTAGACGAAATGGTTGAATTAGCATTTGATGACCAATGTACAGGTGCAAATCCGGTATATCCGATTATGGAGGATATGAAGCAACTCTACATTGATGCATTTAACGGTGTAGTTTAATAATGAAAACGGGGCATTTGCCCCGTTTTTTTCAATAGGGGAAATGATGAAAAATAGTCTTTCACAAAGAGCAATAATAAGATTAACACAATACCATACCATCCTTAGAGACTATTCTAAAAAAGGAATTAAAAACATAACATCTTCTTCCATTTCAAAACTGCTAGAGATTGATGAAACACAAGTAAGAAAAGATGTTAAAAGCATAAACTGCAAAGGAAAATGTAAAGTTGGTTATAATGTAGTGGAGCTTAAGGATATTATAGAAAATGTTCTTGATTATAAAGTTGTAAAAAAAGCTTTTGTAATTGGTGCCGGTAACCTCGGAACCGCACTATCCAAATATTCAAAATTCAATGATTACGGATTAGAAATTTGTGCTTTATTTGATATAGATAAAACCAAAATAGGTCAAAAAATAGATAACAAAGACATTTTAGATTTAAAGGACATTAAAAAATATATAGAAACAAGCGGAATTAATATAGCAATACTTACCACTCCAAATAAAGTGGCTCAAGAAGTAGCTGAATTTATTGTTAATGCAGGTGTAAAATATATATGGAACTTTGCACCGACTATACTTAATCTTCCCGAAGGGGTCCATGTTTGGCATGAGAATTTAATAGGAAGTTTTCTCCAATTTTGCGCAATAGAAAATATTTCATAATTATTCGTTAAGAAAAGTTAATTTTTTATAAAATATTTTATTGCAAAAAAATATTTTTCTTATATCATAGATAATGCGCCTCAAATAGAGCGCATAAAAAAAACCGAATTTGATATAATTTCAAAGCCGGTTATATAATGAGTCTTGTATCGTTAGTAAATCTTGAAGCCCTTAAATGGGCTTTTTTTTATTATGAATACTATTATACTATTTTCTACAAATATAGAAATACTACTTTTATACTATTTAAAGATATATTATATTGTATAGGTGTATATTAGACACTTAATTAATCATCTGCTGAATTTCTGACTATATCGTAATCCATTTTTTTCCAAGCGTGAAAACCGCCATTTAACACCATAACAGGAAAGCCGTTTTCGGCAGCCTTGTATGCAGCCTTGTATCCAAGCTTACAATTATAATCGTAACAATAGATTATATTAATTTTTTCCTTTTCAAACATAATATAATGTTCATCTATGCTCTCATAAGGGACATGAATAGCATAAGGTATATGTCCGTCCAGATAATCATCATATTTTCTAACATCAACTATGTTAATGTTTTCAATATCATTTTCTATTAAATTCTTTAATTGATATATACTTGCAATAAATGAAATTTGATTCATAAAAAATTCTTTTGCTTTGTTTTTTTCAAATGTAAAATTTTCTTTCATTTCATATCCTTTCTTTCTATTCGATTGGTATTAATAATATTCTGTTTAATCGATACGATTGATATTGATAATATCTATACAATTCCTTCACGAATTGCTTTAACAGCAGCTTGTGTTCTATCGTCAACAACCAGTTTTTGAATGATATTGCAAACATGTGCTTTTGAAGTATGTTCAGAAATATTTAATGCTGCTGCTATTTGTTGATTAGATTTTCCATCTACAACAAGCTTCAAAACCTCATATTCTCTGGCAGTGAGATTTGCATGACTTGATTTAAATGATGAGCGGCTAACTTGCGTTGCAGGAATTACATTGGGGTTTAATTCCCTTAAAACCTGTACGGCTTTTTTATCAATCCACATAGCACCGGTAGAAACCGATTTGACAATCATATCCAAAAATTCTGCATTGATATCTTTTAAAATATAACCATAAATACCCATTTTCATGGCTTTATTTATGACGTGTTCATTTATATGAGATGTTAAAATCACAAATTTTACATTTGGCTTTTGTGAAAGCACTTTCTCTATTAAATCAAGACCGTTTATATCACCAAGTTCCAAATCCAGCAAAACAACATCCGGATTTTGAGCAATTATTTTACTGATTCCTTCTTTACCGTTTGATGCTTCTGCAATAACGCATACTCCGCTTGATGATTCAAAGAGTGATTTTATTCCGCATCTGAATAATTTATGATCATCGACCAAAATTAATCTGACTTTATCTGCAGTTTTATTTGAAATTGTATTTTCCATTGTGTACTCCTTAATTTTTGTTTCAATTTATCAGGTTAAAATTTTTAATTCATTATAATAATTTCTCATCCAGAATGCTGTTATTTCTATGAGTTAAATTTGAAATATCATTATATAGCCGATAAACACACCTCTCAAATTAAGCATTAATGGTCATTAGAATAAATAAATATTGTAATTTATTAGCATAAAACAACAAACTGTATTGTTACATAATATACATTATCATAACCAATCGTATAGCATGTATAATAGACATAAATACACATATATTGCGCTTTTAATTTAAAGAAGATTAATTGATGTTAAAGTTTTAGCAAAAAAAGGAATATGAATTATAATATAGTTATGGAAAAAACAATTAAATATGACGTTGTAATAATTGGCGGAGGGACGTCGGGATGTTCTTGCGCATATAATTGTGCAAAATTCGGACTTAAAACTTTACTTGTTGAAAAAAATAATTTTCTTGGCGGTTTGATGACCGGCGGATTGGTTGTCCCTGTCATGAAATCTTCTGCACAAAATATTAATTGCGAATATTATAATGTCTTGGTGAATACCGCAAAAAAATACAACGCACAAATCACGTACAAAGATAAAAATGACGGCTGGTTTAATCCTGAATGCTTAAAAATTATCTTAGATGATATCTTAAATCAAAATGAAATAAAAAATAACTTAGATATTTTATTTGAAACAACTGTTTTAAATATCGAGACATTAGACAAAAAGATTAATAAAGCAATTTTAATTTCAAATATGTTATCATTACCAATCGTATCGAAATATTATATAGATGCAACCGGCTCGGGTGAATTTTCAATTTTGGCAGGATGCGAAAAACTGAACGATAACAATATGATTCAACAAAACACATTAAGGTTTATTTTAAATAATGTTGATTTTATAAAATTCAAAACTTTCTTGGATTCACTTGATGATTCAGAGGATATTACCAATACCTATCGAGACGAAAGAAATACCAGAAACGAGATGCATTTTACAACTGCAAGCACCTGGGATGAAAATCAACTGTGGAAATTAGATAAATACCTGCAAAAAGGCGTCAAAGATAAAATTTTACACGAAGAAGACAGGGCATATTTTCAAATATTTTCAATAGCCGGAACAAACGATTCTGTCGCATTTAATTGTCCGAGAATAAACAATTATAAAGACAATCCTTTCATGTCATCTCTTGAATTAATCAATGCAAGAAAATCAATTTGGCGCATATATAACTTCTGTAAAATATATTTTCCCGGATTTGAGCATGCACAGATTGCAAATATAGCCACCCAAACCGGAATAAGAGAACAAAACCGCATTAAAACACGCTATATATATACAAAAGACGATTTAACATCCGGTAAAACTTTTAAAAATCCTGTTTTAAAGGCTAATTATTCAATCGACATTCACTCGGACAAAAAAAATAAATCAATTTTACAAAAAACTTCTACATACGAACTGCCTCTTGAAGCTTTAATGAGCTATGATTACGATAATTTATTTATAATTGGAAAAGCTTTAGGGGCGGATTTTTATGCTCACAGCGCTCTTAGAGTTCAAAAAAGCTGTATGTCAATGGGCGAAGGTGTCGCAAAATATTTAGCTAAATCAAATTAATAGCTACTTGCCGATGCAAAAATTGCTGAATATATCTTCTAAAATGCTGTCGGTAAAGACTTCTCCCGTAATTTCACCCAGAGAAATTATTGCGCTTTTTAAATCCATTGCAAACAAATCAGGCTCGGCGGTAAATTTAGAAGTTTGAATTATATTAGAAAGAGAATTTTTTGCCGACAATAAACAATATTGTTGCCTTTTATTCGTTGTATAGTCAGTTTCTTCAGGAATAACAGTCTTAATAACATCTAAAATTTTACTTTTTAATTTATCTATTCCAAACCCTGTTGTTGAGCTGATTTTTATAACATCATCATCAACGTCAAAATCATTTATATCACACTTCGTTTTAACATAAATGATACTTTTATCTTTTGAATTATTTAAAAGCTTATCATCAATTTCAAGCTTAGTATTTTCAAATAAAAATAAAACAATATTCGAAGCCTGAATTGCGCTGATGGAATTATCAATACCAATTTTCTCAACTAAATCAACACCATTTTTATCTCTAATTCCGGCCGTATCAACTAAATTAATCAAATATCCGTCTAAATTTATTGTTTCTTTTATGGTATCACGTGTTGTACCCTCAATAGGGGTAACAATTGCTCTTGAATAATTTAAAAGAGCGTTAAACAATGAACTTTTACCTACATTTGGTTTTCCTATTAAACATACATTAAAACCGTCTCGTATAAAATCGTGACTTTTAGAATTTTTAAGTATGTTTTCAATCTCTGTAATTTTATCACTACATATCGAAACGATAGTTTCTTTATCAATTTCTTTTACATCTTCCGGAAAATCAATAGATGCGATTATTTTTGCATATAAGTCCGTTAAACTGTTCTTTAAATTATTTATCTTATCTCTTAAATATCCTTCAAGATTATTAAGAGCATTTTGAGCTGACTTTGAAGTCTTGGAATTTATAATATCGATTACAGCTTCCGCTTGAGAAAGATCAATACGATGATTTAAAAATGCGCGCTTAGTAAATTCACCTTTTTGCGCCATTCTTGCACCTTTGCTTAATATAAGCTCTAATATAGAATTAATAACAGAAGGAGACCCATGGGTTTGAATTTCTATTACGTCTTCTCCTGTATAACTGTGAGGCGCAACAAAAGGCAGCAAAATTACTTCATCGATTTTTTTACCTTGGTCAACTATATAACCATGATTAATATATTTTGGAACTATTTTCTTTGAAAAAACAGATGAAACAATATTATAAGCTTCCGTTCCGGATACTCTTATAACGCCAATTGCACTCAAAGCAAGGGGGGTGGCTGTTGCAACAATTGTATCAAAATTATGTTCCATAAATTGATTTTATCATGTTTATAGTAAAATTTATATATAACATTTTTTACACATGAGGAGAAAATAATGGATTTTGTTACATTAACAATTAATATACTCGGAAAACTGGCTGAATATGCCGGAAGTTACGGCATGGCTATAGTCATTTTTACAATAATAATGCGAATTTGTTTGTGGCCGATTAATGTATCACAACAAAGATCCATGAAAAATATGCAACAACTTACCCCCAAAATGAAAATGATACAAGAAAAATACAAAAATAATCCCCAAATGATGCAGCAAAAAATGATGGAATTCTATAAAGAACACAACTTCAATCCTACTGCAGGCTGTTTACCGATGTTAATTCAAATTCCTGTATTTATAATGTTGTACAGTGCATTGATGAGCCCTTCATTTATTCAAATGGCTGGTAATACACATTTTCTTTTTATAAACAGGCTCGATTCTACAATAAAATCAAATGCCGGAGTTTCACTGGATGGAAAGTTTTCTGTTTCTAAAAATGCACAATTCCAGTCCGGAAAATCTGCGAAAGTTTATCTGGCCAACAATCAAATTATTGATAACGTAAAAATAGAAAAACCTCAAAGAGCAGTTAATGTCCAAGGTGATATCGAACAAGGAAAGCCAATAGAGCTAAAAATTTCTCTTGATAATCTAAACTTAAAATTTTCACAATTAGACAAAGTAGAAAAAGCGGATGTTTCTGTTATGAATATAATGACCAAAGAAACAGAAAATCTGACTTTTACACGCAGAGGAGATATATTAATCACTTCAATTGAAACCATTCCTGCACAAAATCAAATTCATTACGATGTAATCTTGCTTGTCGCTTTATTCGGGCTAACTATATGGTTGTCACAAAAAGTTATGATGGCAACAACTCAAACTAAAAATCAAGATGCAACACAAGCCGCTATTCAAAAATCCATGGGAACAATTATGCCTGTGATGATTATTTTAACATTTGTATTTATACCAATACCTGCAGGCGCGCTTTTATATTTGGTTACAAGCAACATTTTTCAAATAATACAAACATTGGTTATAAATAAACAATTAACAATAGAAGAAAACAAAAAAGAAGCTCAAAAAAATGAAAAAAATGGTATAATAGATGCCAAAGTTATTGATGCAAAAATTGTTGATGAAAAAACAGACAACAATAACTAAATATCCTACAAAAATTTTATTTTTATTGCCAATTCTTTAAAATAATAGGATTTTATAATAAAATCAGTTAGAAAAGGATAAAAAATTGAGCGAGAAATTAATAATAAAAGGTCTACATCCTGCTAACGGCGAGGTTACTATAAGCGGAGCAAAAAATTCTGTTTTAAAATTAATGGCAGCTTCACTTTTGTCTGCTGATAAATGTATTATTCATAACGTTCCCGAGCTAACCGACGTTGAGATTATGCTTGAAGTTATAAACGGGCTTGGAGCAAAGAGCTCATACGACAAAAAACAAAAGAAAATAGAAATAGATTCTAAACATCTTACAAATTGCATAGCAAAAAAAGAATATGTCTCTAAAATGAGAGCGAGTTTTGTGGTTCTGGGCGCTCTTGTCGGCAGATTAAAAGAAGCAAAAGTTGCACTACCCGGAGGATGCAAAATAGGAGAAAGGCGTGTTAATTTTCACATAAAAGGTTTAGAAGCACTTGGTTGCGAATGTAAAATAGATGACGGATATGTTATTGCAAAAGCTCCAAAACTTACCGGCTCAATTATATGCTTCGATATTCCTTCTGTCGGAGCAACTGAAAACGTAATGATGGCCTCAGTTCTTGCAGAAGGTACTACAATAATTCAAAATGCAGCACAAGAACCTGAAATTGTTGATTTGGCAAACTTTTTAAAATCCATGGGCGCAAAAATTGAAGGTGCAGGCACAAGTCAAATAGTAGTAACGGGAGTTAAGCAGGAAGAGCTCAAGGGGTGCGAATATACGACAATTCCGGATAGAATTGAAGCAGGAACTTATATGAGTATAATTATTGCTTCAAAAGGAAAGGGTATCATCAAAAATATATTCCCGAACCACCTTACATTATTCACAGGAAAACTACTTGAAATGGGTGCAAACATAAAATTAATCGACCCAAACACAATGGAAGTTTCAAACGACAAAAAATTAAAAGCAATGAACTTTATTACTCAACCCTATCCCGGTTTTCCAACAGACCTGCAAGCTCTTGCAATGGCGTTATTATGCTGTGCTGAAGGTATTTCTGTTGTTACGGAAAGTTTGTATGAAAACAGATTTATGCACATTCCTCAACTGTGGAAAATGGGAGCAAATATTATCGTTAACAAAAAACACGCAATTATAAAAGGGGTAGATTATCTTGTCGGAACACAAGTTGAGTCAACAGACCTCAGGGCAGGCGCGGCACTTGTTACTGCTGCAGTAATGGCAAGAGGCGAAACAGAAATCGGTGCACTTAACCATATCGATAGAGGTTATGAAAATTTTGTCGAAAAATTAAGAGGCTTAAATATTAATGCAGCAAGAATTTCGGATGTAAATCCGCAAGATTTATGCATAGGAGAAAAAAATGACACAGGAATTTAAAAGATGGTATGACCATGATCCGCTGCTACTAAAAGTTATCAATATGTTAAAAGACTACAAAGATGAATTAAGAGAACAAGCAGAACTTTTTCTTTCAAATGTAGAAGAAAAAGTATCCAAAGAAACAATTGATAGATTTTATAATATGGTTAAACCCATAAAAGGCGGCAAACGTTGGTATGATGACGATATTGTAATTTCAAAAACAGTAGAATTACTGAGAGTTGTTCCTGTTGATATTCAAAAAAGCACCGCTGAAAAATTTATTGAAGCGCTCAAGAAAAACGGAATAGAGCTCAAAGAGTGATATCTTTTGTTTACGGTTTTCTTCCGTATTATCAAAAATTTTATTTGCATTTTGCTTAATTCTGATTTTAGCTATTTTAATTGAATTTGATATTTTAAAAAATTCATAACATTTTTCATCGGTATAATCTTTTATTCCTCTTGAAGTTGCTAATTTTGCCTCAAAAGAAAGCATTTCACTTTCCGATAATTCATTGTCATAATATGCGCTTATTTGTTCATCCAAGCAATCCAATTCTAGCATACTTACCCCCTTGAATACTTATTTATATCGTCTTTAATTTTTGCTCTGGCCCTTGAAATTCTGGATTTTACCGTCCCAATAGATGTATTTGTTATATTGGATATCTCATCATAACTCAGACCTTGAATTTCACGAAGAGTTATAGGAATTTTATACTGAACAGGCAAATTTTGTATTGCATTTTTTATAATCAAATCTAATTCATTATATAATATTGTATTTTGAGGATTTGTCGAATGATCCGGAATTTCGAAATCAACCTCTTCGTCTTGTTTGAACGGCGAAAAAGTAATTATTTTTCTTTTATTTTTTCTTAAATAATCATAATATGAGTTTACAACAATTTGATTTAACCAAGTCTTAAAATATGAAGGGTTTTTTAATTGAGAAATCCTTTTTGTTAATTTTATCAAAACATCCTGCATAATGTCGGACAAATCATTTTCATCTTTTTTAAGATAAAACAAAGTAGCATATATATTCGATTGTTCTTCTCTTATTAATTCACACAATGCTTTTTTATCACCTTTTTTAGCTTTTAAAATTAATTTTTCATAATCGTCTAACATAAAATTTAGACTATTAAAATTTATAAAAATTAGCTATAATCAAAGATATATAATCATAATGGTAATTTATTATGAACTATAGAATAATTGATGCAAATGTGAATCGTGTTAATGAGGGTCTCAGATGTATTGAAGAATACGTCAGATTTGTCTTAAATAATGAGAAATTAACACAAAAATTAAAAAATATCAGGCATGAAATTTCAATATTTTTCGATAAAAACTATGATGATTTAATTTCATCCAGAGACAGCGTTGGCGATGTTGGAATAAATATCAAAAACATTACCAAGGAAAACAACAAAACAGACGCCCTGAAAGCAAACATAAAACGAGTAGAGGAAGCTCTTAGGGTTTTAACGGAATATGGCTCTCTTAGCGACAATTACAGATATCAAATATATACAATTGAAAAAGAAATAGCTCAATTGTGCCAATTAAACAAAAAAACAGATATAAAGAAAGCTCTGTTAAAAAATAAAAACATATATTTAATAACTTCATCTCAAAATTTTCAAGATGATAACGAATTTATTGATAAAATTGCACAAATTCTTCAAGCAGGCGTCAAAATAATTCAATATAGAGAAAAAAATAAAAACGCCAAGGATATAATTAAAACTGCTCGTTCTTTGAGGCAATTATGCTCAATGTATGATGCATTATTTATTATAAACGACAGAGTGGACATAGCTAAAATTGTTGATGCTGATGGTGTGCACCTTGGACAAGATGATATACCAATTTATGACGCAAGAAAAATTTTAGGAGACGACAAAATTATCGGAATATCAACACACAAACCACAGGATGCAATAAATGCTCAAATCCAAAAAGCCGACTATATTGGTGTAGGTCCGGTATTTAAAACCCCTACAAAACCAAATACCGAACCTGTAGGATTGGAATATGTAAAGTGGGTAAAAGAAAATATAAACATACCTTTTTATGCTATAGGCTCAATAGATAAAGATAATATTTCAGATGTCATAAAAGCAGGAGCGGAAAATGTTGCCGTTATAAGAGCTCTTATGAATGCAGACAATCCCAAAGAAGTTATTAAGAAATTTGAGGAGGAATTATCTTATGGAAAATAAAATCTTATTTGAAACAAAATTTCTTCAACTAAAATCGGCAATTTCACCTTCGGGAAATGAATGGTATTATGTAAAACGCACCAATGATTCAAGTGAAAAAGATAGCGCAGTAGTTATAACAACCTTAATCAAAAAAAATAACGAATATAATTTTCTGTTTTTGAAAACAAAAAGACCTCCAATATACGCAGAAGACAAAGCAGAATTTTGTCTTGAATCACCGGCAGGACTAATTGGTGATATAGACTGCGATGAAACATTAATTAAATGTGCAAAAAAAGAACTTTTGGAAGAAACAGGTCATGCTGCTGATACAGTATATGTCGAACTTTTAAACAGCTCAACATCCTCAGGCTTGTCATCCGAAACAATAAGCTACGTTACAGCGGTAATTGATGAAGACAGAATACTAAAAGACCCGATATCAGATGGCGGTATTATAGAAGCAAGAACTTATGTGCCTGCAACAAAAGTTAAGCAATTCCTTCTTGAAACATCCAAAAATCTCTCTGTAGCAACAGCAACGGTTTGCGGAATATTTTTTGCTCTCGACAGAATTAAATAATTATTCATCATTTAAAGACAAAACTGCCATAAATGCTTCCTGCGGAATTTCTACTCTTCCGACTGATTTCATGCGTTTTTTTCCACGTTTTTGTTTTTCAAGAAGCTTTCTTTTTCTCGAAATATCTCCGCCGTAACATTTATCCAAAACTGATTTTCTAAGTGCTTTTATATTTGTTCTTGCTATAACTCTGCCGCCTATAGCAGCTTGAATTGCAACTTCAAATAATTGTCTTGGTATAATTTCCTTTAATTTATTTGTTAATTTTTGACCCAAATTATACGCACTATCTTTATGACAAATGACTGAAAGCGCGTCAACCACTTCGTTTGCCAGAAGAATATCCATTTTTACCAAATCAGATTTTTTATAATCGCAAAACTCATAATCCAAAGAAGCATAGCCTTTTGAACGTGATTTTAATTGATCATAAAAATCCGTAATAACCTCGGATAATGGAAGCTGGTATTCAATATTTACTCTAATATCATCAATATAGTGCATATTGATAAATATACCGCGTTTATCCTGACATAATTCCATTAATGTGCCTACATAATCATTGGGAGTAAAAATATTGACTCTGACATAAGGTTCTTCAATATATTCTCTATACTGAGCTGCAGGTAACTCCGCCGGATTATCTATTTCAACAATGGAACCGTCAGTTTTGTGTACCTTATATATAACCGAAGGAGCTGTTGTAATAAGAGAAAGGTCATATTCTCGCTCGAGGCGCTCCTGCGCAATTTCCATATGTAACATACCAAGAAAACCGCATCTAAAACCAAATCCTAAAGCATTTGAAGTTTCAGGTTCGTAAGTAATTGAACTGTCCGATAATTTCAATTTCTCAAGTGCATCTTTTAATTCATGATAATCCTCATTGTTAACAGGATATAAGCCAGAAAAAACCATGGGTTTTGCTTCTTTATACCCTTCCAAAGGTTCAGAAGCCGGCTTATCAACATGAGTAATAGTATCTCCGACAAATCTTGTAATTTCTTTTATAGAGCCGGCAAAATATCCAACCTCACCTGTTTTTAGCTCTTGAACCTGATTTCTGTTAGGATTTAAAAAACCAAGCTCAATAACTTCAAACTCTTTATTGGTTGCCATAAATTTAATTTTGTCTCCGAGCTTAATAGAACCGTCAACAACCTTAAAAAAGCAAATAGTTCCTAAATAAGCATCATAAGCACTGTCAAAAACAAGTGCTCTTAAGGGCTTATCAGACGTGTCATCAGGAGCGGGGATATAATTCACAACAGCTTCCAATACATCTTCTATCCCTTCGCCCGTTTTAGCACTGACAGGAATTGCAATACTTGCATCAATCCCCAATACATCTTCAATTTCTTTTTTTACTCTTTCAACATCGGCAGAAGGCAAATCGATTTTATTAATAACGGGAATAATTTCTAAATTCTGCTCCAAAGCAAGATAAACATTGGCAAGCGTTTGCGCCTCAACTCCTTGTGTTGCATCAACAATAAGCAAAGCACCTTCGCAAGCGGCAAGCGAACGGGATACTTCATAAGAAAAATCCACATGTCCCGGAGTATCAATCAAATTTAATATATAATCATTTCCATTTTTTGCTTTATATTGCATTTTTGCAGCATTTAACTTTATGGTAATGCCTCTTTCTCGCTCTATATCCATAGTATCTAAAAGTTGATTTTGCATATCTCTTTTAGAAACCGTACCGGTTTTTTCGAGCAATCTGTCAGCTAAAGTGGACTTTCCATGGTCAATATGCGCAATTATACTGAAATTTCTAATATTTTCTAGTTTTTTCATATTTTGAATTATACAATAAATAAATAATTAAGAAATGTAAATTTTTTTGTTCTAAATATATATAATTTAATAAATTCAGCCGATATATTAAATGTATTTTTCATAAGGGGCAATTATGGGTGGCGAAACAACTGTTCAATTCTTAAAAAGCGGCATTTCAATACAGAGCTTATACAGCGATCTATCGGAAGAAAAAATTGAACAAATAAAAAGCGCTTCAAAAGACGGTTTTAGTGAAGACGAGCTTCAAAGATTGGAAAGCGACGGTATTGACATCTCTCTTTTGAGAGAAAATTTTGATTCGAAAGAAAATAAAACAACATCAGATGTAAATGAAAAAGCTAAATCAATAAAAGAAAAATATTGCTCCGATTTAGAAAGTTATAACGGGGATGTTTATTCAATATCAAACCCCGAACTCAAAGCCTTTAAACAAGCTTTAAACGATAATTTATTAAATGAATTATCAAAAGAAGGATTCAATAAAACACAAATTATTGAAATTATATCACAATCATTTCCAAGTATAGGAATTAAAAACGGAGACGACGGACAATATGAATGTCCAAAAGGACATGATAGCGAATCAAGCGAAATATATGTCGACTTTGTAAATGCTCTATTGGAAGCAACAGGCGGAGAATCCTCTGAAATAAGCTCAGCAAGACAAGAATTAAACAATTTAAACCTACAAATTGAAACCAATAACGACGAATTAAAAACTAAACAAAAGGAAATTCAACAATTGCAAAAAGAAATTGAAGAATTGATGAATAATGCCATAGAAGAAAGCGAAGAAATTGCGGAAAATCAAAAAGAAAGTGCTAAAAATGCTGTAAATAAAAGACTTAACGAATATATACAATCAAACGGCACAATGAGTTATGAGGAATTTCAAAATAATTTAGCAAATGATTTAGATTCGCTAGAAGGAATATCAAATTCAAAACTTTCCAATATTGTGCTTGATATGCTTGACGCACAAAACAAAATGTCTACCGTAAAAATATATCTAAAAGACATAAACTCACTAATGAAAGACAATGAAACATTAACAAATAAAGCACAAGATGCAAAAGAAAATCTTGATAATCTTTTGGATAAACAAAAAGAAGAAGGTATCAGTGCAGATGACGATGCAAAAGAAACAGATCCGATTGGCTTTTTGCATAAAAATACAAGATATGATTTCTTTGTAGACAAAGACAATAATGATGATTTATCGAATGAAAATGAATTTTTGGGAGCAAAAAACGGATTTTTAGAACTTATTAACTTAGATAAAAATAAAGACAATAAAGTTGATGCAAAAGAACTCATTCAAAACGATATAAAAGTTGTAGTAACAAAAAATAACGGCTCACAAACCGTTAAAAACGCTTCAGATATATTTGATGAGGGTGATTTTATTGATCTTTCAAGCTACACGAAAAAAGACACAACACTGGAGAACGGAAATAAATTGCTCGGAGTATTTGATGTAAAATTTGACGATGAAATGCTTGATGATAAAGGTTATCAAACCCTCGATAAAATAGAATGGTTAGACAAAAATTATAATTTCTCAGACAATAAAAGCGAAAAAAATTCTTCTATAATAGCAGAAGCAACCGATTTTACAAATCAATACAACATATTTTTAAACAGAAATAATCGACTTGATGATAAGTTAAATTCAGCACAAAGAAAAATCGAATCAATATCAAAAAGCATTAATGAAAATATAACTAAAAATGCAATAAATAATTCAAAATCAAAAACTGAACCAAATGAAATTGATACCTCCGAACAAAAGCTTTTAGAGGAAGAAGAAAAGAAAAATAAAGAATAAATAATAAAATTACGCCTTGAAATATTTTTTTGAGTATATAGAATAATATTATAGTTAATTATACTTAAAGGAATACGTAATGAAAAAAGATATCCATCCCGATTACAAAAAAACAACTATAAAATGTGTTTGCGGAAACGAAATCGAAACAGGTTCAGTTGAAGAAAACATTACGGTTGAAATTTGTAACGCTTGCCATCCTTTTTACACAGGCAATCAAAAAATTCTTGACTCTGAAGGTAGAGTTGAAAGATTTAAAAAACGTTACGAAAAGAAATAGTTGCAAAGATTTTGGCTGGCTAAAGACCAGCCATAAATTTATTAAAATATGGAGTTATATTAAATGGCAAAAAAAGAACTGGAAGTCCGACTTATATCAATTCCGGATAATTTATTGGATGTTGTTTATACAGCATGCAGAACTTGTTATAGTCCCGATGGAGCTGTTGAAATATATGAAAATCACACAGGTGACAAAGAAAAAATGCTTTCTTTGATTAAAAAAGTTATCTCCTCAGGGCATTATTCAACCATAGAACACATTCAATTAAGTTTTGCCATCAATAATATCTCAAGAGCTGCTACACATCAATTAGTAAGACACAGACACATGAGTTTTTCACAAAAATCACAAAGATATGTTCGTGAAAAAGGTGAAATTGATTATGTAATTCCGCCTGCAATAGAAGCTAACAGGGAATTATGTCGAAAATTTGAAAATTTCATTAAAATTACATCGGATCTTTATCAAGAATTTATAAATAACGGTATAAAAAGCGAAGACGCGCGCTCAATACTTCCAAATGCAGCAGTAAGCTCAATTGTAACCAGTTTAAATTTAAGAGAATTAATACATCTTGCAAATTTAAGACTATGCACCAGAGCACAACTTGAAATCAGGATGGTTGTTAAAAAAATGTGTGCATTAGTAGAAGAAAAAGAGCCTTGGTTAGCGGAACACCTTGTTCCAAAGTGCGAAAGATTAGGTTATTGTGACGAAGACAATTCATGCGGAAGGATGAAAACAAAAAATGGATAGTTCAATGTTTGAGAAAGTTGAAAAAATCGAACAAAAATATCAAGAACTTGGCGTAACTTTGTCCAAACCCGAGGTTATACAAGATTATGAAAAATTCCGCGATTTATCAAAACAAAGAAAAACGATGGAAGAAACCGTTAACATATACTATCAATACAAAGATGCATTAAATGCTATAAATGAAGCTAAAGAAATGCTGCACAGCGAAAAAGATTCTTCCATGAGAGAATTTTTAAATAATGAAATTTCATCCAATGAAGCTAAAATTGAAGATTATGAACACAGATTAAAAGTATTACTTCTGCCAAGAGACCCTATGGACGATAAAGATATTATGCTCGAAATCAGAGGGTCAGCAGGTGGCGATGAAGCAAACATTTTTGCCGGTGATTTAATGAGAATGTATTTAAGATATGCTCAAAGTAAAGGCTGGCAAACAAAAATACTCTCGATTAATGAATGCGAAGCAGGCGGCGTTTCAGAAGTAGTTATTTCAATTAAAGGCGGAGACAATATTTATTCGCAATTAAAATATGAATCAGGCGTTCACAGAGTTCAAAGAGTTCCTCAAACGGAATCACAAGGCAGGGTTCATACATCTACCGCTACAGTTGCCGTTATGCCTGAGGTTGACGATGTTGAAATAGAACTCAACATGAATGATATTGAAATTACAACGGCAAGATCCGGCGGAGCCGGAGGGCAAAATGTAAATAAAGTTGAAACCGCAGCAAGAGTTTTTCATAAACCGACAGGCATCATGATATTCTGCACAGAAGAGCGTTCGCAACTGCAAAACAAAGAACGAGCATTGCAAATATTGAAAGCAAAACTGTACGATATGGAAGTTCAAAAACAAATGCAAGAAGTTACTGACCTTCGTCGTTCTCAAGTAGGAACAGGTGACAGATCTGAACGAATCAGAACATACAACTTTCCTCAAGGACGTCTTACCGATCATAGAATAGGTCAAAATCTTGATGTTTGGGAAGTCATAGAAGGCAATCTTGATAAGCTTATAAACATGCTGATTGAATATGACCAAAAAATTAAATTAGAAAAATTAGCGGAAATCACCGAATAATAATTAGGCAATTTTTTTTCTTCCTGTGTTTTGTATGAAAGCATAGGAGAATTAAAATGAAAATTGCCGCAATAAATAATGTCAAATTTTTTAATCATAACGTCAAAAACATTCCGACTTCAAAGAAGTTAAATGAAAATATTGCTAATTCTCACATACTACCGGGATATAATTCCTCGATTTCATTTTTGGGCGGCGATAGTTTAAACTTAGCTAAAACAACTTATAATCTGGATTTAGCAAATCAAAGTTCTAATGAAGATATTTATCCAAGCGGGATAAGGGAGCATATACAACAAGTACTTGATGAAGGTAATCCTGAAAATAAAAAATTAAAAGATGTGCATCAGGAACATTATCAAGATTTAGATCAAATTAACACTCTTGAAGAACTTCAAGTATTTTTTGATGAATTTGCAAATGTTTTAGATTCCAAAAATATACGCTGCAGCAAAAATTCCTTTATTGATAAATTTAATAAAGGAGAATTCAGGGACGCAAACGGCGAGCTTTTGTTAAACCCCGATAAAGATTTAGCGGTTCAACTTATTCAAGCATATTATCTGGATACATTATCAATCAGTGATTTAACTGAAATCCTCGGAATGAACCCGTATTCAACCATGAGAAAATTAAATATTCCAATATTTTCTCAAACATACGGAAAATATCTAAAATTATCAGACGAAGAAAAAAATGCCGCTATAACAAATGCTCAAAAAAGAAACAGAACGATTAACGAAAGAAGTTATTTGATAAAAAGAAAACCTCTTTCAAAAGAGCACAGACAAAAAATATCGGAAGGATTGATTAAATATTACAAAGAAAACCCTGAAGCAATATTCAAAAGAAGCGAAAGTATGCAAGAATACTTCAGCAAACATCCCATTCAGGAAGAAATATTTTCTATTGTAGTTAAAAGAGCATGGAACTCTGATGAAGGAAAACTAATAAGAAAAAAATTGTCTAAATTTGCAAATAAAAATAAAATAACTGCCTCGGAAGCAACCGAAATGACACAATCACCAAAATACAGAAGTATATTAGAAAAATTCTGGAAAAGAAATTCATACCTAAAAGAAAAATGGTCAAAAGCAATGCAGAAATCATGGGATACACAAAAAACAATTATGTTTGACGGTTTGATGCACAGTCCAGCTGTCAAAGCGAGAATTGTCGCAATTTCACCAAATCCTGCATTTAATAAACTCAATGCCTATTTAAGCGCATGTAAAAGCGTTGGTATAGAATTAAATCCAAAATATTTTGACATAGATTGCATAGGGGCGCCTGAATTTATCATTACGGTACCGGCAAAAGAAGATAGAGATAATATAAGAAAAAAAGGTAGTGACGGAATTGAATATTATGATACAACAACAAGAAGAATGATTCAAAACTATGTAGATAACAATCCGGACGATTTTGCATCTATATATATGCATCTTGCAAAATTTTTAATAATATATTCCACATTATATTACATGTTAATTGGGAATAATCCGAGCAGACAATCCAAAACTTCTATGCTTAGTATGGATTATAATAAATATGCATACACATTAGAAAAAATACACAATTATACACAAAGTCAACTAACCAAGGACAATATCAAATCAGTAATTCAACTGCATGACATCATCGTTAAAGCATTTGAAATATGCGAAGAAAATGGTTGTAATTCACTGATAGAATTTTTTGTAATGGCTTTTGCAACAGACAATAATAACTCTCAAGACTTTAAAAATATATCCGATCACACTATTGAATGCTACAAAGATTACATAAAAGAACACCCTGAATTAAAATTTTAAATCGAGAAAATATCTTTGATATCTTGATAAGTCAAGGATTTAACAATATTTCTGTCAATCGAAATTACACTATCAACCAAAGACCGTTTTTTAGATTTAAGAGCTTGAATTTTTTCTTCAACAGTATTTTTGGTAATCAATCTATAAACAAATACTTTTTTTGTTTGACCGATACGATAAGCTCTGTCTGTTGCTTGATCCTCAACTGCAGGATTCCACCATGGGTCATAGTGGATTACATAATCAGCTCCCGTAAGATTTAAACCTGTTCCACCGGCTTTGAGCGAAACAAGAAATATCGGAATAGTAGGATCATTATTAAATCTTTCAACTACAGCTTCTCTGTCTTTAGTTTTTCCGGACAAATATTCATGTTTTATACCTTTTTCATCCAACCATGCTTTAATAATGTCCAACATTCCGACAAACTGTGAGAACAATAAAATTCTATGCTTTTCAGATATTATTTCTTCAAGCATATCTTGCAAATGTTCAAATTTTCCGGATTCATTAATACCCAATTGTCCCTCTTTATCATACAATCTTGGATGACAACATATTTGCCTCAAGCGCAATAATGCAGAGAAAATTGACATTCTGGATTTTTCAAGACCAACCGTTTCAATAGATTTAAACAATTCTTCTTTTGTTGAATCAAGCACCTGTAAATATAAATCCTTCTGATCGGGAGTAAGTTCACAATATGCAACCGATTCAATTTTATCAGGCAAATCTTTTGCGACATCTCGTTTCATTCTTCTTAAAATAAAAGGATAAATTTGAGATTTTAAACGTTTTTGAACTTCGGTATCTTCATTTTCAACAATAGGATTAACAAATCTGTGATTAAATTCATTAGCATCAAACAAAAATCCGGGCATCAAAAAGTCAAACACGCTCCAAAGTTCTTCAAGTTTATTTTCTATAGGTGTACCGGAAAGAGCCAATCTATGAGAAGCATTCAACATTTTACATGCTTTTGAAGTTTGACTTGTCGAATTTTTTATATTTTGAGACTCGTCCAAAATTACATAACGGAATTTATACTTTTTAAGACACTCAATATCACGTCTTACAAGTGCATAACTCGTTATAACGACATCATATTTATCAATTTCTTTAAATTTAGATTTTCTGTCCGCACCTGTTAAAGTCAAATATTTTAAATTTGAAGCAAATTTTTCAATTTCTTTTTCCCAATTAAAAACAACTGATGTAGGACAAACAACCAATGTAGGTTCTTTTCCGTCCTTTTCTTTTGCTTTTTGTAATAATGTGAGTGTCTGTAGAGTCTTACCCAAACCCATATCATCGGCAAGTACGCCATTTAAACCGTACTTGTATAAAAACCAGAGCCAAGTATAACCTTTAAGTTGATATTCACGCAGCTCAGCCTTGACAGCCTTAGGAAGCGGGGTTGTGTCCATAGTTGAAAATGTTGAAATCTCCTTCCAAAATTTAGAAAATCCTCTGCTCATTTTAAGAGTTATTCCCATTTTCTCCATTTCGGAAACTACTCCGGCTCTATATGTTTTTACGATATATTTCTCTTCATCGTTTTTATAAACATCATAAGTATTAAAAGATTTTAATAAAGATAGAATATCATCAACAGGAATTGACACTTGACCGCCGGAAGGAATATTAAAATATTTTGAGCCTTCATAAGTCATATCTATAATTTTTTCAAAATCAAGCTCCTTATCTTCAGCTAAACCTTTTAATTCAATATAAAATTTATCAATACTGTCAGGTAAAAAGTCTATTTCTGCTACCAATTTTAGACCTTTTTTATTTAATTTATAAAAAGATAAGTCATCTTTTTCGATAAATACCCAGTTTTTACCGGCTTTAGAAATATAATAATTATAAAAATCTATAGCATACTCTTTATCAAGAGCAAGATTATTTGATTGAACCGGTGCAAATCTGCATGCAAGAAGCATTTGATAAGCAGATTGCTCAAACTGCATATCACGTTTTATCCAGTACAACAAATCTTTTGCAGGGTCCTTTATTGTAACATAAGGACTTTTATATTGTTTTTGATAAGGAACTCTGACACCGTCATATTCAAAATCCAAAGAAGCTTTTAAAGATTGATCATAGTCAACTCCAAGCTCAACAATACATTTCGGAGGACGTTTCTCAAAAGAAAGCTTCTCCATTTCTTCCGACATATTAACCGTCATAACTTCCTTTAATTTCGGAAGTTCTTCATAGACAAACTTTCCGCCGTCAGCATCTTTAATATCGGAAAAACTCGCTTTTGTTAAATACTGGGGAACAACACTAACTTGCGTATCAGCTTGAAATATAACATCTTTATATCTTCCCCATTTAAGCTGTCTTGAAAAATATCTCACTTCTTCAAAAGGATATATTTCATCGATATCTGGACGCTTCCAATACAAACTCAAAAGAACGTTTCCGACATAAGAAACATTTACATCCAAACACAAATTCCAAATATCTTTAGCAAATCTTATTTTTTTATGAGTTTTAGCATCAATAACATCATCCATTTTTGATAGCATCTTAAAAAACTCATCAAATTTATTAATTTGAACATCATACCAACCGGATTTTTTATCTAATCTGGATTGGCTTAAAAGCATTTTAAACATTACTACTTCTAACTTTTGTGAATTTGTTAATTCAAAATTTTCATCTTCTTTTTGTTTTAAAATAATCTGCTTAAAAACTGCCTCTAAATCCCTGATTACTTTTTTGGTATGTCTGTTCATAACCAATATTGAAAAGAAATTCTGTCTTCTCTTGGGGTTAAAATGAAATATGAAATCACCCTGTGGGTTTTCGCACATAGGCAATTCTTCATCAATTAAATTCGGTTCAATGTTTAATTTTTCATATAAAAATTCTTCCCAAAAATGATTTTTTAATGAATAAAAACCAAGAGCTATTGCATGTTTGCACCAAGGCTCTTCCAAAGGACAATTACAAGTCGGGCGAACATCTGATTTAGTAAATTTTATACCTACATCATAATGAGACTTATAATTGCCTTTAACCTTGGCTCTTACAATATTTTCGTTGAATTTAACATCTTCAACCAAGCCTTTTTGATAGGTTTCATAACCTCTTCTAAAAGAGCCCGGTTTAGAATTATCTTTTAAGAATTTATTGTTAAATGTATACTTCACAAATTATCCGTGACAAACTACTCACATAACATGCACCCGAATTAAAATAGAACAAAAATTCCATACGGTGCCAACAATATTAAGATAACATTAGCACGAAAAAAATGCAAGAGTTATTTTAAATAGTATGCAATATTAACACTTGCTCTAACACTGATAACCCCCGGCTCAATAGTGTCGACTACATTTTCCATTGCACCGTCTGAAGCTTTTGCAGACATTGAATTAACATACATTCTGGGAACTACCGTATTTGAATTCAAAGAACAATATGGATTTATTGATTTAATTTTAGAAATTTGAGTTCCTGATGCTTGCGCAAGATAATTAGCACGATTTTGCGCTATTTTAATTGCATCAGACATAGCTTGATTACAGATTGCTTCTCCGTCTGAAATTGAAAAATTGAGTTGTCCGATATTTTTTATATCATTATCCATCGCAATTTTAATAATTTCTGAAATTTTTGATAAGTCTTTTAATTTAACTTCAAATCCGTTTTTTACTTCATATTTTTGAAAAATTCTTACTTTATCTTTGTATGAATAAACATTATTGACACTAAAAGCGACTGTTTTTACCGATTCATCTGAATTTAATTTTGATTTTATTGCATTTATTGCAGCATTGACGATTTTATCATTTTTTTCTTTTAAATCATTTAAATTTATTCCGGTATTTTCAACATAAAATCTTATAGTAGCAGTATCCGGTGCAACTTCTTTTACCTTTTGCGCCTCAATATTCATAACAGATTCAATAACGTCGCTTGCAAAAACTGGCAAAAAAGCCAAACTCATAATTGTAAACGAAATCAATAATTTTTTTCTCATATCAACCTCCATTAATAATTTCAACAAGTTCTTTCTCATTAATTATTTTAATTCCGAGTTCCTGTGCTTTTGTAGCTTTAGAACCGGGATTAGCTCCGACAACAACAAAAGTAGTATTCTTGGAAACACTGGAGGGAGTCTTAGCACCAAGCTCTTTTAATTTTTCTTGCGCAACTTCACGAGACATGCTCTCCAAAGTTCCTGTAATAACAAAACTTTGACCCCTAAGACGTAAATCTTTGATGCCATTATATTTATTTGTTATTTTAACACCCAACTTAATCATTTCATCAATCATAGCAATATTTTGAGAATCAGCAAAATATTCAACAATACTTTTTGCCATTTTTTCACCAATTCCCATTATTTCCGCCAATTCCTCATATTGAGCGGCTTTCAATTTTTCAATATTTTCATAATTTTGAGCTAAAATGTCACTTGATTCTTTTCCAACCAATCTTATTCCCAAAGCATTAATAAATTTTGAAAACAAAACGTTTTTAGAATTTTCTATTGCATTCAATAAATTATTTGCGGACTTATCTTTAATTAAATCAAGAGACAAAAAATCCTCATACTTTAATTTATATATATCACTTGCGCGATATACAAGTTTTCTTTCAACAAGCTGTTCGATAATACTTTCTCCAAAACCATCGATATCCATAGCTGCCTTGGATACAAAATATTCAATTCGGCCTTTAATTTGCGCCTTACATCCATTTTTATTAGGACAATATCTCGCCACTTCTCCTTCAATTTCAATTAACGGGGTATTGCAGCAAGGACAATTTTCAGGCAATTTAAGAGGTTTTGAATTATCAGTTTTTCTTGAGCGCACAACTTTTGGAATAATTTCTGCCGCTTTTTTAATTAATACTTCATCATTTAACGAAATATTTAAGCGTTGAATTTCATCAAAATTATACATCGAAGCTCTTGAAACGACACTACCTGACAAATTCACAGGCTTGATTACCGCAACGGGCGTAATAACCCCTGTTCTTCCGACACTAAATTCAACATCCAGCAAAATAGACCAAACTTCTTCAGGAGGAAATTTGAAAGCTGTTGCCCATTTAGGCGCACGAGCAGTGAAACCTAATTCATTTTGCATGGCAATAGAATTAACTTTAATAACAACACCGTCAGTTGCATAATCCAATGTTTTTCGGTATTCTGCCATCTGCGAACAAAATTCAATGGCATCTTGTATATTTTTGCATTTTTTATAATTATTAACCCTAAAACCAAGTTGTCGGCATTTGTCCAAAGAATCCGTATGAGTTTTTACATTAACTTTTTTATCAAAAATTGCAGCATATACAAAAATAGATAAATCTCTTTGAGAAGTAATGCTTGGGTCAAGCTGTCTTATAGAACCTGCAGCAGCATTTCTTGGGTTTGCAAAAGTTTTTTGACCATTTTCAGCTTGAATTTTATTTAATTTATTAAAAGAAGAGATTGGCATATATATCTCCCCTCTTACTTCAACATCTACTTTTTCAAATAGTTTCAAAGGAATAGACTTTACTGTTTTTAAATTATTTGTAATATCTTCTCCTATAACTCCGTCTCCGCGGGTTAAACCTTGAACAAAAACCCCGTCTTTATACGTAAGACTGACGGCTAAACCGTCAATTTTTAGTTCTGCGGCTAATTCAACATCATTATAATTGTTATCCAGCAAACTTAATTGGCTTGAAACAGGAAAAGAAACATCTTTTAATACTCTTGAATACCATTGACGAAGCTCCTCAACATCATTGGAATTATCCAAACTATAGAGCCTGATTTTATGTTGCACTTGATTAAACTTTTCACTGATACCACCGACTCTTTGAGTAGGACTTTCAGGAGAAATAAATTCAGGATGTAATTGTTCCAGCTCTTTTAATTCGCGAAAAAGCTTATCATACTCCCAATCCTCAAGTTCAGGATTATCCTCTACATAATATTTATAGGAGTTTAAGTCAATTAATTTACGTAAATTTTCAATTCTATCTTGTATGTCCATAAGTATTATTTTAATATAAATATATGAGCATAATCAAATTATTAAGTAAAAAACTCGAAAAAACAATTTTCACAACTCCTTCACACAATCAAAAGCCTGTATTTAGTCAAAATTATGAATCATTTTATAAAAATGATTATTCGGAAATTGAAGGTTTCGACAATTTGTCGGATCCAAAAAGTTCTATATTAATGGCTCAAGGCAAAATTTCCGATATATTAAACACAAAACAAACTTATTTTATCACGCAAGGCGCAACAACTGCTCTATTGGCAGCCATGAAAGCCATAATCAATCCGGCTGATAAAGTATTGGTTGCAAGAAACTGTCATAAGTCAGTTTTTAACGGATTAATCCTGACAGCAGGATATATAGAGTGGTTTATGCCGGATATTGATAATGAATGGGGAATTTATACAACAATCGATCCAAAAAAACTTGAATCAACCCTCAAACTAAATCACTATAAAGTATTCATTATGACAAGTCCTACATACGAAGGGATAAATTCAAATATAAAAAAAATATCCGAAATTTGCAAAAAATACGACACTTATTTAATAGTCGACGAAGCACACGGAATATTAAACAATTTTTCTGACGAATTGCCGGAGAGTGCAATAAACCAAGGTGCTGATATTTCTGTTAATTCACTTCATAAAACAGCGGGGGCACTTAATCAAACAGCGATTTTAAATATTAACAGACAAATAAGAAATATAGATTTAAGTATTTTTCAAAAATCAATAAATCTTTTTCATACAACGTCCCCGTCCTATCCATTATTAGCAAATATTGAAGCTTGCATTTGTTATCTTAATTCAAAAGCGGGACGTGATGAAATAAACAATCTTATTTCCGAGATTAATAAAATAAAAAAGGAATTAAGAAGATACGGAGTTGAATTTATGGAATTTGAAAATCCCGATATAACAAAACTTTTTATAAAAAAAGAAGGCATATCAGGCTATGATTTATCTGATTCGATGTATGATGAATACAATATTGAAGACGAATTAAATAATGCTATAGGATGCCTTTATTTGTGCGGAATAGGTACAACAAAACAAAAGCTTGAAAAATTAAAAAATTCACTTAAAAAAGTTCGTACAAATCCTTCATTTGAACCAATAAAAACAGATTTTCAACCGTTTCCGCTAGTAAAACTTCAACCAATTGAAACCTTTAACAGAAATTTTATGTATGTTAATAAAGAAGATTCGCTTTTAAAAATTTCAAATAAAATGATTTTACCGTACCCGCCCGGTATTGGACTTTTATATCCGGGGGAAGCAATCCAAAAATGGCACTTAGACTACTTAAATAACGATGTTGAGGTAATTGTATAAATGAAAAGAGCTATAGTAATAGTAATCGACTCTATGGGTATCGGCGCATTGCCTGATGCTAAAGAATTTGGAGACGAATTAAGCGTAAATACTTTAGTAAATCTTGCAAATAAAGAAAACGGACTAAATATTCCAAATCTGGAAAAAATGGGCATAGGCAATATAACAAACATTAAAGGCGTAAACAAAACACAAACGCCGACTGCTGACTATGGAATTTTAAACATGAAATCCAAAGGCAAAGATACAACAACCGGACACTGGGAGCTAATGGGTCTTGTTTTAGACAGCCCTTTTAAAACGTATGAGAAATTTGACACAAAAATCATAAGCGAATTTATATTATTGAGTGGCTGCAAAGGCATATTAGGAAATTATCCCGCCTCGGGAACCAAGATAATAGAAGAATTAAATGACGAACATCAAAAAACAAAATTCCCGATAATATACACTTCTGCAGACAGCGTTTTTCAAATTGCAGCGGATATAGATATTATTCCTTTGGAAAAATTATATGAATGGTGCAAAATTGCAAGAGAAATATTGGATAAAAATAACGCAGCTATATCAAGAGTTATAGCAAGACCTTACAAAATAATAAATTCTAAACCGACAAGAATAGGCGGTTTGAGGCATGATTATTCCGTTAAACCTCCAAAAGATACTCTTTTAAATATTCTTGTCAAAAATAATAAAAAGGTCTTAGGAATAGGAAAAATATATGATATATTCTCCGGCAGCGGAATTACTGACAAAATTCCAACAAAAGGAAATGCTGAAGGACTGAAAGTTACTCTGAATTCAATAACAGACAGGAATTTCGACTTAATTTTTACAAATCTTGTCGACACAGATATGCTCTACGGTCACAGAAGGGATTCTTTAGGCTATAAAAAAGCAATCGAGGAGATAGATTCATACATTCCGAAATTTATTGAAGCAATGAGCAATGATGATATATTGATAATAACAGCCGATCACGGATGTGACCCGACATTCAGAGGCTCTGACCATACCAGAGAACGTGTTCCTTATTTAATGTACAAAAAAAATTACATAGGCAAAAACATCGGTACAAAAGACAGCCTATCGTACGTAAGTGATGTAATAAAAGAATATTTATTAAGTAAAACCGCTAATTAAAGCGGTTTTAACTTATTTAACAACAATATTAACCAACTTATTCGGTACAACAATTGTTTTTAATACGGTCTTATCTTTAATAAATTCTGAAGCCTTCGGAGCAGATTTTGCTAATTTCTCAAGCTCCTCTGAACTTAAATCAGATTCAACTTCGAGCTTATCTTTTATTTTGCCGTTTACTTGTACAATAAGTGTGATTGTTGCAGTTTTTGCTAAATTATCATCATATTTACACCAAGGTAAATTGTGAATAGAACAAGTTCCTCCTAGTGAAGAATAAATCTGTTCAGACATAAAAACACAGACAGGAGAAATTAACTTTAACAAAGTCAAAAGTGAAAAACTCAACACATCCTGATTTATCGATTTTTCATCGCTGACGTATTCATATATAGCGTTTGTAAATTCTCGATATGAAGAAATAACCGTATTGAACTGAAATTCATTTTCAATATCATTTGTTATTTTTTTAACCGTAATATGTGTTTTGCGTACCAAATCACTATCTGCCTTTAACAAAGTTGAAAAATCAAAATTATAGTCCAATTTAATTAAATTTTGATATTTGGAAAATAACCTGTAGACACGACAAATAAATTTATAGCAGCCCTCAACGCCTGCATCAGTCCAATCAAAATCTCTGGCCGGAGGCGAATCAGATAATATAAACAAACGAGCAGTATCAGCTCCGTAATTTTTATATATGTCATCAGGATCAACGGTATTGCCCTTTGATTTAGACATTTTAGAGCCATCTTTCAAAACCATACCTTGAGTTAAAAGATTTTTAAAAGGCTCATCAAAATTTAAAAGACCGCAATCCCTAAGAGCTTTCGTAATAAATCTGGAATACAATAAATGCAATATAGCATGTTCAATGCCGCCTATATATTGATCAACGGGAAGCCATTTGTCAACCAAATCTTTATCAAAACATTTTTCGCTATTTCTTGCGTCCGCATAGCGCATATAATACCAACTGGAACATACAAAAGTATCCATAGTATCTGTTTCACGTTGCGCTTTTGCTCCGCAAACAGGACAAATTGTTTCTTTAAATGTCGGACTGGTTTCAATAGGAGACATACCTTTAACACTAAAATCAACATCTTTAGGAAGTAAAACCGGTAAATCTTTTTCATCTACAGGTACCGTTCCGCAATGAGGACAATAAACAACAGGTATAGGAGCACCCCAATATCTTTGACGTGAAATCAACCAATCACGCAAACGATACTGCGTTTTAAACTCACCAAATCCACTTTCAAGGGCATATTGAGTTATTTTGCTACGTGCAACCTCGGCAGACAAACCGTTAAATTGATTGCTGTTTACTAAAATACCTTGTTTTTGAGGATAACACTCATTTTCTTTAAAATCTTCTCCGTCTATTACTTGTACCATAGGCAGATTATATTTTTTTGCAAAATCAAAATCTCTTTCATCATGATAAGGAACAGCCATAACTGCGCCTGTTCCGTAATCAACAAGAGCATAATCAGCCACCCAAACAGGACAAACACGACCGTTAAAAGGGTTAATTATATGCGTACCCAAAGGAACGCCTGTCTTAATGCGTTCCGTAGACAAACGTTCTATTTCAGATAATTTTTTTGCATTGTTTCTGTATTCTTCAACCCTTTCTTTATTTTCAGGAGTTGTTAACTTTTCAATATCCTTATATTCAGGTGCAACAACCAAATATGTTATTCCGAATGCTGTATCCGCACGAGTAGTATATACAGGAATTTCCAAGCCATCTATCTCTTTAACTTTAAATTTTAAAATTGCACCTTCAGATTTGCCTATCCAATTTGCTTGCATGGTTTTAACATTGTCACCCCAACCCGTTAGCAAATCCAAATCTTTTAAAAGCTCTTCAGAATAATCAGTAATTTTCAAAAACCATTGAGAAAGATTTTTTTTGGTAACTTCACAATCACATCTCCAGCATTTTCCTTCAATTACCTGTTCATTTGCTAATACAGTATGACAATTTTCACACCAATTAACCGGTGCAGTTTTTTTATAAGCTAAACCTTTTTTATATAATTGCAAAAACAACCATTGAGTCCATTTATAATAATCCGGAAGACAAGTTGTAACTTCCCTGTCCCAATCAACAGACAATCCCAACATTTTCAGTTGCTTTTTCATATAGGCAATATTGTCCAATGTCCAGGTTTCAGGGTCGGCACCATGTTGAATTGCAGCATTTTCAGCAGGCAAACCAAAACTATCCCAACCCATAGGATGAAGAACATTATACCCTTGCGCTTTTTTAAAGCGAGCAACAACATCAGTTATTGTATAATTTCTAACATGTCCCATATGTAATTTTCCGGAAGGATACGGGAACATCGAAAGCGCATAATACTTTGGTTTGGAAGAATTGTTATCCGCCTTATAAGGAGAATTTTTCTCCCAAATATCAAACCATTTTTTTTCAATTTGTTGAGGGTAATATTCTTTTTCTAACATAACTTATTCCTACAATTTAATAATTTTAACAATATCATCTACATTTGAAGAACACTTATGAATTTCATTACATGAATATTCAATAGCATTACTCGGATCTTTCAGACCGTTTCCTGTTAAAACACAGACAACGGTAGTATTTTCTTTTATTTCATTTTTAAGTTTAATCAAACCTGCAACACTGGAAGCAGAAGCAGGTTCGGCAAAAACTCCTTCTGTTCTGGTAAGAAGCCTGTAAGCATTTAATATTTCGTCATCGGAGACCATATCAATTTTGCCGTTAGATTCATCAAGCGCAGTTTGTGCATATTTCCAACTGGCAGGATTGCCAATTCTGATGGCAGTTGCAATTGTTTCAGGATCGTCAATTTTATGTCCCAAAACTATAGGAGCCGCACCTTGTGCTTGTACTCCCATCATTTTCGGAAGTTTAGAACACTTATTTTCTGCATAATATTCCTTATAACCCTTCCAATATGCGGTAATATTTCCGGCGTTTCCCACAGGAATAAAATGATAATCAGGAGCATCAAGTAAATCGTCTACAATTTCGAATGCGCCTGTTTTTTGTCCCTCTATTCTATACGGATTAACCGAATTTACAAGAGTAATAGGGTAATTAGATGATATCTCCCGAACAGCATCAAGTGCTTCATCAAAATTGCCGTTTATTGCAATAATATTCGCACCGTACATCATAGCCTGAGATAATTTACCCATTGCTATATGTCCGTCCGGTATTAAAACACAACAACTCATTCCGGCTCTTGTGGCATAAGCAGCAGCAGATGCTGACGTATTACCTGTCGATGCGCATATTACCGCTTTCGAACCTTCCTCTTTAGCCTTTGTAACAGCCATGGTCATACCTCTATCCTTAAAGCTGCCGGTGGGATTTAATCCTTCGTATTTTAAATATAGGTTAATATTTAGACCTATCTCTCTTGCCAGATTATCGGCTTTTATTAGAGGCGTAGCACCTTCGCACAAAGAAACAACTTTTGTTAATTCGCTTACAGGTAAATACTTCCTATATTTTTCTATTAATCCCGAATATTTCATCTACATAACCCTTATTCTGTTTAAAACTTTTATTTTTGAATCTTCTTCGATAGATTTAATCATCAAATTAATATCTTTTTCCAAACATTCTTCCGTAATTACAATAATAGTTGCACTTCCGTCATCATTAACCCCTTTTTGCAAAATGCAAGACAAATTAATGTTATATTTGCCGCAGGCCAAGCCGATTTTTCCGATTGTACCGGGAGTATTTGAAGCTATAATCCTTAAATAATAGCAATTTACGGTATGCTCCACATCAATTTGGTTTGCAAATTCATTATGATGACAAACAGACATTGGTAAAATATCATCTCCGCGATGGATTTCAGCTTTTATTGCTAAAATATCCCCGACAACAGAACTTGCAGTAGGAAATTCGCCCGCTCCGGGACCGACAAACATGACTTCATCAACCGGGAATCCCTTCAACATGACCGCATTAGTGGCATTTTTTACATCTGACAAAGCACGTTTTTTTGAGACCAACATAGGATGAACTCTAATATCTAATGCAGATTTGCCTTGAAAATCTTGCATTAATTTAGCAAGCGCAATTAGTTTAATTTTATATCCGAATTCATCTGCTAATTTCATATCAAGAGAAGTAATATTTGTAATACCTTCTCGATATATCTTATTCACATCTATTCTTTTATTGAAAACTATATTTGACAACACTGCAATTTTATACATAGCGTCAAAACCTTCAACATCACCCGTGGGATCAGTTTCGGCATAACCAAGTTGCTGAGCTTTTAAAAGACACTCTTCATAACTAATATTATCTTCATCCATTTTAGTCAGAATATAATTTGTAGTACCGTTCAATATACCTGCCACAGCGGTAAATTCATTGGCTTTAAGACTGGATTTAATCGGAAAAATAATAGGAATACCGCCTGCAACTGCTGCTTCATACAAGATAACAACTTTGTTTTTTCGAGCTAAATCAAAAAGCTCACTTCCGCATTTTGCTAAAAGTTCCTTATTGGCCGTTACAACATGTTTTTTATTTAATATAGCTGTTTTTAAAACGTCAAAAACCGACGTACCTCCGGCAACTTCAACAATAACGTCAATATCCGGGTCATTTGCAAGCTCAAAAGCATCTGATGTAAGATTTTTTACTGAAACATCACGTTTTTTATTAATATTCTTAACAGCAGCTGCAACTACCTCGATATCATCATGTTTTGACAATACCTTCAAAACACCCTGACCTACTGTACCAAGACCTATTAGTCCTATTTTTAATTTTTTATCCATAGAAAAATAATAACATAAATTTATTTTTGTTGTACTATTAACTAAAAAGTTATTTAAGAGGATTTTCAAATGAATAATACAGAAGAAAAAGTGAGAGTAAGAATAGCTCCGTCTCCATCAGGCAATTTACATATCGGCACAGCAAGAACCGCTCTTTTCAACTATCTTTTTGCAAAGAAAACCGGCGGAAAATATGTTTTAAGAATTGAAGATACAGACCTTGACAGAAGTTCGGAAGCATTTAAACAAAATATTTTTGACAGTCTTAAAGCTCTTGGTCTGAATTGGGATGAAGGTCCCGATGTCGGAGGAGAATACGGACCATATAAACAATCCGAAAGGTTTGATATATACCCAAAATACGCACAAATGCTTATAGATAAAGGCTATGCCTATGAATGTTTTTGCTCAAATGAGGAATTGGATGAAGAACACAGAATAGCTGCAGAAAAAAAGATTCCATACAAATATTCAAGAAAATGTCTGAATTTAACAAAAGAAGAAAAAGATGCACTAAAAGCAAAAGGAATAGTGCCGTCAATCAGATTTAAGGTCGATGCTAAAGAACTTATATTTAATGATTTAGTTAAAGGTGAACTAAAATTTGATACCGGATTAATCGGCGACTTTGCAATAATGAAATCAAACGGAACACCCACATATAATTTTGCAGTTGTTATTGATGACATGTTAATGAAAATAACACATGTAATCAGAGGCGAAGACCATATTTCAAATACGCCCAAACAAATTTTAATCTACGAAGCACTTGGAGCAAAAGTTCCGGAATTTGGACATCTTGGAATGATACTGGCTCCGGATAGAAGTAAACTTTCAAAACGTCACGGTGCAACAGCTGTTTCGGATTTTATTAAGGAAGGATATTTAACCGAAGCACTGTTAAACTTTGTAGCATTATTAGGATGGTCTCCTTCTGACGGAGTAGAAATCAAAAATGTCGATGAAATTGCAGCAGACTTCAGAATTAACGAAGTTTCAAGTTCTAATTCAATTTTTGAATACGAAAAATTAAACTGGATGAACGGTCAATATATCAAAAAAATGGATATATCAAAATTAACGGATTTAGCATTGCCGTTTTTGAATAAATACAATACATCCAAATACACAAGAAAACAACTTGAACACATAATCGAGGTTACTCGTGAACCGATAACATTATTAAAAGATTTAGAATTTGACACACAATATTTCTTTGAAGAACCTGATTACAGCGAAGTTAAAGAACTCTTGTCGACGGAATTAGCAAAAGATGTATTGTCAAAATTTAAAGAAGAAATAATTGACTACAATTTTGAAAATACTGAAGAAATTCATGATAAATTAGCCTACTTTAGAACATATTTCAAAGAAAATAAAGGCTATAAACCAAAAGAAACAATGTGGGCAATAAGAGCTGCTCTAACAGGAAGAACAAGAGGAGCAGACATGGTTGCAACCATACAAATACTCGGCAAAGATGAAGTCATTAAAAGATTGAACAGCATATAAAAAAGAGGCAAAAGCCTCTTTTTTAATATTAATTATAATCAAAAGCTAAATCCAAGGTGGGAGCTTTCATTACTATTGCACTTGTAGAAATCACATCAACTCCTGTTGAAGCAATTTCTTCAATATTATCAAGCGTCACACAACCAGATGCCTCAACTATAGCCTTTTTATTAATAATTTCGCAAGATTTTTTCATTTGTTCACAATTCATATTGTCCAGCATAATAATATCGACATTGCAGTCTAAAGCTTCTTTGACCTGTTCAAGAGTATCGCATTCAACCTCAATTTTATGTGCATGAGAAAGATTTTTTCTGATACATTCTACCGCATTTGTAATAGAACCACCCAAAAGAGCAATATGGTTATCTTTTAACATAACACAATCCGATAAATTAAATCGATGTAAATAATTGCCGCCTACTTTTACAGCGTACTTTTCAAATAATCTGAAATTCGGAGTATTTTTTCTTGTATCGACAACTCTCACTCCGTATTTATCGACTAAAGATTGAAATTTTCTGGTATAGGTTGCAATGCCTGACAATTTTTGAACAAAATTCAAAGCAAGTCTTTCGCCGGTTAAAATGTATCTTGCATCTCCGGAAATTTTAGCAATTTTATCGCCTTTTTTAATAAAATCTCCGTCAGAAAAATAAAAATCCGCCTTAACATCATCTTTTGCGAGGATTTCAAATATCTTTTCAAAAATTGGTCTGCCGCACAATACGCCATCGGCACGAGTAGTTAAATACACTACAAATTGCGGATTTTCAATATTCTGGCACACAGCATCCGTTGTAATATCACCATAATAAAAATCTTCTTTTAAAGCAGACTTAATAAAATCTTCTATTGCAAAATCATTTAACCAATATTTTGTCATCATTCAAAACATCCTTATTTGTTATGCTGCAATCACTGAATGAATAAGCTCTATGAGGAAAATCAGACCTAAAATGAGAGCCAATTGAATTCTTACGTTTTAGGGCTGCCATCGTAACAAGACGAGCAACACAAAGAGCGTTTTTTAATTCATATTTTAATCTTGATTCTGCCATTACACCATCAAGACGCAATTTAATTGTTTGAATAGCCTCTAGGGCGTTATCTATGCTTTTTTGAGAGCGAACTATTCCGACGTTATCCGTCATAATATTTTTCAACTCTGAAAATAAATTAGAAATAAAATCTTCTTGGTTTTCAGACACAATATCAAGATTAGAGTATCTTTCAATAATATTTTTTATTTTTTCACCATGACGTTTCGGCGGATTAGAAGCATTTTTAGATAAATAATCAGCTAAATTATCCGCAAACACAGCACATTCCAAAAGTGAATTTGAAGCCAATCGATTGGCGCCATGTAATCCCGTACAAGCACACTCACCGATTGCGTATAGATTTTTAATACACGTCTTTGAATATAAATCGGTTTTAATACCACCCATAAAATAATGTTCGGCAGGAACCACCGGTATTAAACCATTGTCAATATCAATACCGTTTTCTAAACATAATTTAGAAATAGTGGGAAAACGTTGTTTAAATTTTTCTATTCCGATTTGTGATATGTCTAAATTAACATATTCAAAACCATTTTGAAGCATTTGCTCATTTATAGCCCTTGCAACAACATCTCTTGGAGCTAAATCTGCAAGATGATGATAATTTTTTGCAAAATATTCACCATTTAAATCGACCAATTTAGCACCTTCACCCCTTACCGATTCTGAGACAAGAGGCATGGATGCCTTTTCTTTGCAGAATAAAGCAGTAGGATGAAACTGTACAAATTCCATATCGAAAACCTCAGCTCCTGCGTTATATGCAAGTGCTATACCGTCTCCTGTTGAAGAAGTCGGATTTGTTGTATTTTTATATATCTGACCTATACCGCCGGTTGCAATTATTATATTTCCGCTATAAATTGCTTCATAATACTGATTCATCCAATTATAAACAATCAACCCCTTGCAAGTATTGTCAGAATCAACAAGCAACTCAAGAGCCATTGTATTATCATACAATTCAACATTAGGCGCTAAATTTAATTTTTCACACAATGCTTTCTCAATAACTCTGCCTGTTGAATCTCCGCTAGCATGAAGTATTCTGGGGCAACTATGCGCCCCCTCTAATGTAAAATCAAGAGAGTTATTCTTATCTAAATCAAATTTTACACCAAAACGCATTAATTCTTCTGCAATTTGTGATGATTTTTGAGATACAAACTTAACAGTATCAAGGTTATTTAAACCGCAACCTGCCATGATGGTATCTTTAACATGCAGTTCAACAGAATCCGCCGGATTTATCTCAGGAATAACAGATACAATACCGCCCTGCGCTAAACTTGAAGAACCTGAAAACAGTCCCTCTTTGGTGACTACTAATATTCCATCCGTAAAACTTTTATTTTCAGACAACTTATTTGCCAGATATAAACCGCTAATTCCGCTTCCGACAATAACTATACTGTATTTTGAGTATCTCATGATAATTTCCCTAATTAATATAATAATATAAAAACAAATTAAATAAAATCTCTCTGTATAATGTATTTTTTCTGTGATAAAATAAATCACAAAAAAAGAGAGGTAATATATGTCAAATACTAAAAAAAGAACTTTGCTTTGCATATTAGACGGATGGGGAATTTCTAAAGATACCAAATATAATGCGGTATATAGTGCTAAAACTCCAAATTTCGATAAATTTATGTCACAAATGCCGTCAACACAAATTCATGCAGACGGACTATACGTAGGACTTCCTGAAGGACAAATGGGCAATTCCGAAGTCGGACACTTAAATATCGGAGCAGGAAGGATAGTATATCAAGAATTAACCAGAATAAATAAATCAATTGACGACGGTGATTTCTTTGAAAACGAAGAATTTATGGCTGCAATTAACCATGTAAAAAAATATAATTCAGCACTTCATATATGGGGATTGGTCTCGCCCGGCGGTGTACACAGCTCTATGAAGCATTTAAAAGCACTAATCAAAATGGCTGCAGATAACAAAATAAAAAATGTTTATGTTCATGCTTTTCTTGACGGACGAGATACACCTCCAAAATCAGCATATTTATATTTGCAAGAGATAGAACAGGAGCTAAAAAAATACAATCTTCCCCCCATTGCATCAATTATCGGCAGATACTGGGCGATGGACAGAGATAAACGTTGGGATAGAATTGAAAAAGCTTATGACTGCTTAACTCTCGGCGAAGGAATAAAAGAAAACAACTCCGAAGAAGCAATTGAAAATTCATACAAAAACGATGTAACGGATGAATTCGTAAAACCTGCGGTAATATCAAAAAGACGAGTAGAGGACAACGATGCAATTATTTTCTTCAACTACAGACCCGACAGGGCAAGAGAAATTACAAGAGCATTTAACGATGAAAATTTCAACGAATTTAAAAGAAAAAAAATTATCAAAAACTTATACTATGTATGCATGACACAGTATGATGAAACTTTTAAAACACCCGTTGCGTTCAAACCGCAATCATTAACAAATATTCTTGGAGACGTACTGGATGACAACAATATAAAACAATTCAGAACGGCAGAAACAGAAAAATACGCTCATATTACATTCTTTTTCAACGGTGGAGTTGAAAAGTCAGGAAAACTTGAAACAAGAGCGCTGGTAAATTCTCCAAAGGTCGCTACTTATGATTTAAAACCGGAAATGAGTGCAAGAGAAGTATGCGATAATGTTTTAAAAGCCTTGGATGATGAAGAATACGGTTTTATTCTTGTAAATTTTGCAAATCCTGATATGGTTGGACATACAGGAGTCATGGAAGCGGCAATAAAAGCCTGTGAAACGGTTGATGAATGCATAGGAAAAATTGCTAATAAAGCATTAGAAAATAACGTAACCATGGTAATAACAGCTGACCATGGAAATGCAGAATGGATGTATAATGAACAAACTCATGCTCCGCAAACTGCACATACCACAAACGTTGTACCTTTTATTATAGTTTCAAAGGATAAATTTGAATTAAATGACACAGGAGCATTGTGCGATATTGCACCTACAATACTTGAAATAATGGGAATACAAAAACCCAAAGAAATGACAGGCAAATCAATAATAAAAGTAATGGCTGCAAAATAAAAAAAATCCCCGCTAAATCGGGGGTTTTTTATATAAGTAAAATAAAATTATAGTCCCAAAAATTAAAGAAAAAATGCTTATTAAAACAGCAATAGGAATGTTGCTAAGATTTAAAATACTGTCAATTCTGACAGATTCAACAAAAATTCTTATAACTGCATAAAAAATTAAATATATCGAAAAAATTGTACCGTTCTTAAGATTCTTACATTTAAAAAAAAGATAAAATAAAACAAAAAATAAACATAAATCCAAAACACTTTCATAAAAAAAAGCAGGATGAAAAAAATCTACACCGATATAGGCATCAGGTCTTCGAAAATCGTCAACATATAGCTTAAATAAACCATAAGCCGGTTTACCAAAGGCTTCTTGATTAAAATAATTGCCCCACCTGCCTATTGATTGGCATAATGGCATTACAAGAGCATAGATATCAAAATATGCAAGAAAATCTTGTTTTTTAATTTTTAAATATAGATATAAAGCTGCAATCCCAAATATAATCGCACCATAAATCGAAAGTCCGCCATGATTTATCATAAAAATTTCAATCAAATGATTTTTATAAAAATTATATTCACCAATAACATAAAATAATCTCGCACCAATAATAGCAGATATAACAACAGGAAATACGGAATCTAAAAAAATATCCGAAAAACTATTATCATGTTTTTTCTTCGCTATTACAAATGAGATTATAGTACCTACAAACAAACTTACTGATAATATTATTCCATACCATCGAATATCATATCCGAAAAGCGAAAAAGCAACCGAAGAATGAGGCGGATAGAAAACTAAATTCATAAACAATTATTCCAAATTATATTTTTGCTTAGTCTCTGCAATTTTTTGTTCATTTTGCATTACAATTCCCTTAACATCTTCAGCATCAGAAGCAGTCGGGACAAGGGAGAGATATTTATCAAATCCTGAATTTGAAGCAGCTAAGTAATCAATATATTTTTTTGCCATGGTATATGAATTTATCTCGTCATATTTAATTTCTTCAACCACGCCATCTGCACCTTTTTTATGATATATTCCGTCTGCTATACAATTATTTGCAACGCCCATAGTGTAAAAGACCACAGGTTCTTTATCATTTAATTTAGATGCTTCTTCGATTTGTTTTAAAGCTTTTTCACACTCATCAACCTTTAAATAAGCAACAGCTAAATTATATCGAGATTCATACACGGCACCATCCAAATCAATTGAAGATTCAAGACGAGATATAGCCGCATTGTAATTACCTTCCTCAATATATTTTGCAGCAATTTGATTGAGCTCATGAACAGCAAAAGTATTAACACATGCTCCGCAAATAACCGCTAAAAATAATATAGCTGCAAAAGAAAATAATTTTCTCATATTAAAGTTCCTTATAAAGTATTTATTAAGATTTAATTATTTAAACATATCTAAGCATATTTGTGATACATTTAATTGTAAATCATACATTTGATTAATTTTTTATTGGGAGTATTATTTTGGACAACGTAATCCTTTTGGAATATCAAGAGAATTTTGCGGACAATCTCAGCTCTATTGCATACGGAAAAATCATAGAGAAAAATACAAACCTGCATTGCTACCTTGAGAATGATACAAAAAAAAGAACAAAATTTGAAAATTATATGTCCAATTTCAACATGGAATATAATTATATTTCAAGCGCACGAGTAAAAAAAATATCAAATAATGCACTAAAGAAAAATAAATCATATATCGACAACTTAATAATTGATAAAAAAATATCAGAAAAAAAAATAACAAACAAAATTTTAAATTTAAAACATTTTAAAATTAAAGATATTGACTATATATCAGATAAAATTAAGGATATGCTAAAATTCAACAGGTATGACTTTTTGATAAATCATGATATATTAGAAAACATTTTAAATACTCAATCAATAGGATTGTATATAAACGAAAACGACATATTAAATAAAAAAGAAAAAGATTTTATATATCAAGCAACAAAAAGATTAAATAAATATATAAAAAAACCAAAACTTTATATATTTTCAAAAAAAGATATATCAAACGAAATAAAATTTTATGTCGATTACGAAATTATCAACCTGAATGACTGGAGAGAAGAATTTTACTTTTTAACCTGCTGCAAGCACAAAATCATATTAAACACAAAAAATTCATACTCTGAAGGTTTTTGGTCAGCAATTTTAAATCAAAAAGACTATACTATAAATATATACGACAAAAAACTTCAAGACAAAAAAGCAAGAAAAAATTGGATTGCTATCTAACTATTCTAAAGGCTGTTTAATAAAAACACCGTCTCCTCCGAGATATTCAACTTCTTTGCCATTGATATAAAGATAAATGGGCTTTGAAGGAGAATATGTTTTGATAGTTTTTGAAAGTTGTTTAACTCTGTTTTCAATACTTTGCGAACCGCCGCCATTACCAAAATTTGAAGACAAATTAACAATTAGACCTTTCGATTCATTTCTGACTGAAATCAAATCTACATTAGCAGGAATTTCAGAATAAATTCCTTTTTTTGTTTCAGGAATAGTAGGCCCTTTTAAAAGGAGATTAATCGTAGTTTCCAAAGAAGGTCTGGAGCTAAGTTCTCTTTTAATGGGGGTCAGTTTTCCGTCTGCAGAATAGAAAAAACATGTGTGGGTATATTTTTTTAGCTCATTTTTTTTGTTTACCTTAGGAGAGTCATTATTGGTAACCTGAGGCGCTTGAGTACTCGGGGTGCTTTCAGGATAATCTTCATGCAAACCAAAAACAGGACTTTCCTTTGATACGGACAAATTTGTATTATAACTTTCCGTAGAAAAATACTTATATCCTAAAAAACCAAATGTCAATAACAAACAAACAAAAAACGTTTTAAAAAATGTACCCATTTATTTAACCCCTAAATACTTTTATCGGTTTAATCAAATTATCCGATAAATTTGCCAATGATACAAGTTTATTATTTTTTGTTAATAAAACTTTATCAGAATTTATGATATGAGCAATTTTAATAAAATTTCCGTTTATGATTTTATTATATTCAAAATCATTTAACTCATATTTGCAGAAAGGAAGTACATCCAACGGATTAATGCATTTAAAATTTAATGACTCCGCTAAATCAGAGTCTTCTATTTTAAAACTTCCTGCGGCAATTCTTTTTAAATCGACTACATAAGCGCCGCAACCCAATTTTTCGCCAATATCAAAAACCAAAGAACGTATATAGGTTCCCTTTGCGCAATGAACAAATATTTCAGCAGTATAATCCGAATTAAAACTAATTAAATTAATGAAAAAAATTTCAACCTCTCTTGCGTTAAGTTCAAAATCAACAAATCTGTTTTTTCTGACTATATCACAAGATTTTTTGCCCGAAAATTTAATTGCACTATACTTGGGAGGAATTTGCATTGTTTTTCCCAAAAAAGAATTTAAAACAGCATTAAGTTGCCGTAATTCAAAATCGGGGACTTTAACAAATTTTTTTTCACCTTCATCATCATAAGTATCCGTTGTATAACCGAATTTAATCTTTGCAACATAAGTTTTATCGGAAGGCAAATACTCTAACAATTTTGTACATTCACCAACTCCTATTTGCAACACACCCGAAGCTAACGGATCAAGCGTTCCCGAATGACCGATTTTTTTTATTAAAAGCTTTTTTCGTAGCTTCCTGATAACATCAAACGAACTGAGTCCTTTAGGTTTATTGATGTTTAAAAAATACATATCTTATAATTCACCACGTTCGATTTTATTAATAAGCTCGGTCATCTTCGCCCCTTTTTCCAGCGATTCATCCAAAATAAAAAGTAAAGTCGGGGTTTTTCTCAAGCGAATTCTTTTACCTACTTCATGTCTGATTTGCCCAACATGACGCTCAAGAGCTTTAGAAGTCTTTTCTTTAATATTATCATCCCCATATACGCTATAAAAAACACGAGCGGCAGAATTATCCGAAGAAACATCAACATCCGTAATCGATACCATTGCGCAAATATCTCTGTCTTTAATTTCTCTAAAAATAATGTCGGATATTTCCCGCATTAAAGCTTTTCTGACTCTTTCATTTCTTAATGACATAAATTTCTCTTTATCTATACAAGTGTCTGGGGCTCAACTTCCTTAGTGGTTGAAACTTCAATAATATCACCTTCTTGAATGTCGTTAAATTTAGCAAAAGATATACCGCATTCAAATCCTTCTTTTACCTCTTTAACATCATCCTTAAAACGTTTCAATTGATTTATTTCACCTTTAAATATTTCTTCTCCGTTTCTTATCAAACGAGCTGTCTTAGAACGAACTATTTTACCTTCCGTAACATAACAACCGGCAATTTTTGTTGTCTTACCGATTGTAAATACAGCCCTTACCTCAGCCTTTCCAAGTTCCACATCCTCAATTTCAGGAGAAAGCAAGGACAACATTGTTTTTTCGATATCTTCTAACACCTGATAGATAATATCATATTTTTTAATTTTAACCCCTTCTCTTTGGGCAGATAAAACCGCATTAGCATCTTCTTTGACCGTAAAACCAAGTATTATAGCGTTTGATGCAGAAGCAAGCATAACATCTGCTTCAGAAATATCGCCAACTCCCACATGGACAATTTTTGGAACAACTTTTAATGATTTAACATTTTGAATTGCAGCGGATACAGCTTCAGCAGAACCATTTGTATTGGCTTTTATAATCAAATTAAGATTTGTAATTTCATCTGCTCCGGACATTGCCTCTTTTTGAACATGTGCAGCCGTCATAGCCTCTAGTCGAGTAGAGCGTTCTTTTTGCTTTCTTTCTTGAACTATAGCCTTCATTAATTTCTCATTAGCAACGACTTCAAAAACATCTCCCGCCTGAGGGACTTCATTAAGACCTAATATTTCAACAGGAGTGGAAGGACCTGCCATGCGAACCCTTCTTCCGGAATCATCCAATAAAGCACGAACTTTGCCGCCAACAGTACCGGCAACTATTGAATCACCCACTTTCAAGGTGCCGTTTTGAACAAGCATGGTAGCAACCGGACCTTTGCCCTTATCAAGATTTGCTTCAATTATAACTCCGGTTGCAGGACATTTTTCAACAGCTTTTAATTCTTGCATATCAGCAACAAGCAAAATATATTCCAAAAGCTCATCGATCCCTGTTTTTTGCAATGCGGAGACAGGTACACAAATTGTATCGCCACCCCATTTTTCAGGAATAAGACTGTGTTCTGTGAGCTCTTGCATAACCTTATCGGGGTTTGCATCAGGCTTATCCATCTTATTAATAGCAACAATTATAGGCACTCCGGCAGATTTAGCATGTGAAATACTTTCTATTGTTTGAGGCATTACACCGTCATCTGCTGCAACAACTAAAACTGCTATATCGGTTGATTGAGCACCGCGCAAGCGCATTTGAGTAAATGCTTCATGACCCGGAGTATCAATAAATACAATTTTTCTTTTATCCAACCAAACAGTATAAGCACCGATACTTTGAGTAATGCCGCCAACTTCTGTATGTACAATCTTATGTTTTGAAGCACGGATAGAATCTAACAAAGTTGTTTTACCATGGTCAACATGCCCCATTACCGTAACAACAGGAGCGCGCTTAACTATATCTTCTTCTTTAGCATTTTTTAAATACTTATTTACACCTTCTTTTTCCTCTTCTTGTTCTATAAAAGCTTCGATATCTTCATCTAAAACTTCTAAATCAAAGTGAAGAGCAACCTTTTTTGAAGTTTCCGTATCAATGGGAGCATTTACAGTAACCATAACGCCTTCAAGCATTAAAAACTTAATAATTTCTGCAGGAGTCTTTTTAATCTTGTCGCTCAATTCTCCGACGGTCATGGGCCTGTCTATAACAACTGATTTCACTTCCTCAACCGCAGCAACTTCTTGAGTATGCTTTTTATGCTTATTTTGTACAGCTTTTTCAAGACTTATTCTCTCTTGTTCTTCTCTTTTATTGCTGTATTCATGGTCTTTTTTCTTCCTTTTAGCCCCTCTTGATTGATTTAAGTACATGTCTTGAGGAATAATATGACGTTTAATCGGCTGTTGAGGAGCATTTGATTTTTTTTGCTCTTTTTGTTTTTTTTCAAGCACATCCGATTCTTTCTGACTTTTTTCAAAGTTTTTTCTTGTCATAGAAGGCAAGGAAGCTAACTTATCCGTTGAATTTTCTAGCGCAACTTTTCTGTTTGCATCAAATGATTTAACTTGAGGTTTTACAGACGTAGGTTTTTCAATACGAACTTCTTTTTTCACCTTTTGAGGCTGTGGTTTTATTGCAGGACGAACAACTTCAAGCTTTGACACTGTCTTTATAACATTTTCTTCCTTAGGCGGAACATTTTTATTCTCATCGCTAACTTCAGGTTGTTTTTGTTTTTTAACAACAAATGCTTTAGGTTTAACTGAAGGCTTTTTATCTTTTACATACAAAGATTTTATTTTATCGATATACGCATCTCCCACTGTAGAGCTATGCGATTTTAAAGATAAGCCCAGAGTCTCGTTTGCTTTTTCAATAAGTTCCTTAGAAGTAATATTAAGTTCTTTTGCTAGTTCGTGTACTCTCATGTCTCTCCAGTTTATATATAAGTATTAAGTTAATTTTAAAATAACACAATAATACTTATAAGTACAGTATTAAATATTCAAAGACTCAATTTTAATCAAAGTCCAAGGAGCTTTTTCTTTTTTCTTGGCAAAATATTTAACTATAACTTCATTTTTATTTTTTAAATTATTTAACTTAAAGTTCTTTGGAAGCTCAATTTTATTATGTTCAACTTTATCAAAAAAGTCCAAAGGTCTTGAAATGGAAAACATTTTCTTGTAAACCTTATATTGTTTATTTTCAACAAACATCTCCACTTCCATATACAACTCAGGAATTTTTTGCTTAGTGTTATTTTCAACATCAAATATCAAATAGTATGATTTATTTTTTGATAAAAAAGCCTTTTTTTCGACTATAAAAGCATTTTCAATAGAAATATCATCTTTATAGATATAACTTTCAAGCAATTTCTTCTTAAAAGAATTTAATTTTAAAAGATAAAAATCAGCACTATGCAAACCCCTGTTCGTTTTAGAGGCATCAGATAAATCAGTTAACAAAGAATTATATATATACGGATTTACCATAAAAACATCTTCCTTAAAGACTTTTGATATATTTTTCTCTGCAATAAACTTATCAATATTCACATAGACAAGCCCCAGCTTATATCTTGCCTCGTTTGTTTCTTTGATTTTTAGAGAATTATTTAAATTCGAAATCGCTTCTTCGATTCTTCCGTTTTCTATATTTTCATCAGCTAAATTTATATAACTTTGAGCAAATTTATCTCTTATTTTTCTTTTAAAAGAACTGTCATTTGTGTTTTTCGCATATTTATACGCTATTTGATATGCGTTAACAGCTGCCGCATAATTCTTATTATATTCAAAATTTAGAGCCATTTGCTCATATATTCTTGCTTTGTATTCGTTTGCCTTTGAATCTAAGTCCAACAGCTGCTCTGCAAGAGTTGCCGATAATCCGTAATAGCCTCGTCTGGCACAAAACATAGCATAAGAATATAAAGAAAAATTTGATCGCATGGAAGTTTTTAAAGCTTCTTGATACAGCTTGTCCGCATGTTTATATTCTTTTAAAATCTCATATATTCCTGCAAGTTTAATTTTTGCAAAATAATTTTCAGGATTGTTTTTTAAATATTTCTCCAATTGTTCTATTGTACAAAACTCAACAAGATTTTCCATGTTAAGTTCTTCCTGATTGACTCTTTGTTCGGTTCTAAAAAGCAATTCAAGTTCAACGCATAAGCACAACGAAACAACTACAATACATGTAACAATAACGGTTACTATATATTCACTTATATTGTCATGTTTTGAATTATTAATCATAATATTCTCTTATTTCAATAGATTCTATACCAATTATTTTTCTGAATATATCATTTATTTCAGTCAAAGGTTTCTTTGTTGAAATAACAGCAGAAAAACGAAGCTCATCATGATTTACCAATTTTTTATTAAACTTAAAAACTTTATGAAAATTATTTTCAAATATTGATTGAATATTATCACAATCCTTTAATGAAGCGGAAATTGAAATCTCGTATAAAGTATAAAATATTCTTTTTTTAGATAAAATGTTCTTTTCTAATCTCCTGATTAAAATTAAAACAAAAAGAGTAGCAAGAGATGTAATTATAGCAGTAACATATTGTCCGCAACCACAGCACATACCTATAGCCGCACAGACCCATAAAGTAGCTGCAGTTGTAATTCCAAAAACACTGCTTCCATGTCTCATGACCGTACCTGCGCCAATAAAACCGATACCGGTAATTATTTGAGCTGCAATTCTGGCCGGATCATTTGTTCCGATTGTATCCGGAGTAATATGCATTTCAAAACCATATATTGATAATATAGTAAAAACACAAGCGCCGAGACAAACCAAAATATGCGTTCTTAAGCCTGCAAATTTTCCCGTAAGCTCCCTTTCAATACCCGGTATGAAAGACAAGGCAACTGCAAGCAAAACTCTAAAAAGTATGACTAAATTAATTCCGATATTTTCCAACTTATTCTATTCCTCATTTAATTTATTTCAAAGTTTTAGGATCTAATATATCTCTAATTTTATCCCCCAATACATTAAAAGACAAAACTGCAATAAAAATTAAAAATCCGGGTATCAATAACCAGGGTCTGTAAATAATATTTGCAAACTCCTGAGCCTCTCTCAACATATTACCCCAGCTTGCATCGGGCAACTGAATTCCTAAACCCAAAAAACTCAATCCCGACTCTGCAAGAATATAAGAAGGTACGGAAAGAGTTATTGCTATAACTATGTAGCTTGAAGTCTGAGGTAAAATGTGTTTTAAAATAATTCTTCGTCTCGAAGCACCTATTGTTTCAATAGCCTTAACATAATCCTGATTTTTTAATGACAATACCATGCCCCTGATTACTCTGGAGAAACCTGCCCATCCGATTAAAGCCAAAATTGCGGTAATTAAAGCAAATCTTTGAGCAGAGGTCATATTTGAAGGCAATATGGAAGCAAGAATTATTAACAAATAAAAACTTGGTATAGACATAATTGCTTCTGCAATTCTCATCAATATTTTATCTACTGCTCCGCCAAAATAGCCTGAAATGCCACCATACAAAGCTCCAATCGGAAATGATATCAAAAGAGCCAAAAAACCGATTGTTAAAGAAATTCTGCCGCCAAAAAACAATCTGGAATATATATCATGCCCATTTATATCTGTACCTAACAAAAATAAATTACAATCATCCGGTTTTGAAATTAAATGTAAATTTGTTTTAAAAATACCAAAGAGCTTATATTCATATCCTTCGGAAAAAAACTTAATCTTATATTTCTTGTCTCTTATTTGTTTATATTCAATCGAAAGAGTATTTTCGTCGAAATATTTTTCAAAATTATAAGTATAAGGAAAAACCAATTTATTTTCTGGACTAATCACATATAAATTGCTCGGCGGTTGATATGCCAGTTTTCTGTTTGCATAAGTAGAAGGATAAATTGCAAAAAAATCCGCAAACAAAATCATAAAATACATAAGTATTAAAATGATAAACGCAATAAAAGGAATTTTATCATGCCTGATTTTGTCAAAAAATTTCAGCATTAAATCCTCACTCTCGGATCAGTTATCTTTAACAATATATCGGCAATTAAATTGCCTGCAATTAACATAAAAGCACCAATCATTAAGCTTGCCATTACTAAATTAATATCTGACTGCATAACTGCTTCAAGTATAAGCTTGCCAAGCCCCGGATATTGAAAAACGTACTCAGTAAGAGCTGCTCCTGACAATAATCCCGCAAATTCAAAACCTAAAAGAGTTATTATAGGATTAACAGCATTTCTGAAAGCATGTTTTAAAATTACTTTAGCCTTAGATAAACCCTTAGCATAAGCAAATTTAATATATTCAGCATTTAAAATATCAAGCAAATTAGCTCTCATTTGCCTCATTAAGGAAGAAATAGAAATTGTAGTTAAAACAATAACCGGCAGACACAAATGCCACAATACATCAAATATCTTTTGAAATACTGTCATTTCATCAAAATTAATACTTGTTAATCCTCCGACAGGAAACCAACCTGTATGCTGAGCAAACAAAAGCATCAATATTGCAAAGAAAAAAGAAGGAATAGCCATGCCGACGCTGGAAATTAAAGTTAAAAATCTGTCGAAAAAAGAATTATAATAAACTGCAGCCAATATACCCAAAGGAATTGCAAGAATCCAGCTGCAAAATATAACAAAAAACGACAACAAAAGAGTGTTTAAAATTCTGCCTTTTATTTTTGTCGATACTTTGGTATTATCCGTACAATATCCCATATTGCCCGACATAAAATTTTTAGCCCATAAAAAATATTGCACAATAACCGGTTTATCTAAGCCCAGTCTAACCTTTTCTTTTTCAATAGTCTCCTGACTTATTGCGGGATTTAATTTCATCTGCGCCAGAGGGTCAACAGGAGAAAGGCGTATTAAAAAGAAACTCACTAAAGATACCAAAAAAAGTATTGGAATAGCCCCTAATATTCTTTTTAAAATATATACCCAAGTGCTCATTTCAAAATAATCCTACATCAAAAACCACTTAAATAAATCAGCCTGTTAAGTTAATTAAATAAATTATTTAATCTCTCCTGAATATCCGCAGGGTCAATTTCATTAGTAATATTATTTACATCCATCGCCTGTTGAAAATATTTCGCAGCTTCAACATTTTCGCCTTTAAGAGCATAAGAACGGCCAAGATTATAATATGCAAGAGCATAATTTGGATTGCATTCAATTGCTAAATTAAAACAATCAATTGCTTTTTGTAACTGCACCAAATCATCAAGATATATAACACCAAGATTATTATGAGCAATATCATAAGTAGGATCATACTTAATTGAAAGCGAATACTCTTTTATTGCTTCATCCAAATCACCCATTCCCCAGTATAAATATCCTAAATTGCAATGAATTTTAGAATTTTTAGGCTCTAATTCAAGAGCTCTTCGATAAACTATAAGAGCATTTTTATAATCTTCATTATCATAAAATGCACTTCCAAGAGAAATATATACATCAATCTCCTTAGGGGTAAGCATATTAGCCAATTGATAATTAGCTATAGCACAATCCGTATTTTTAATAACATTCTGTTGAATATATCCCAGAGTTTGTGCAACTATACTTGTCCAATCCGGTTTCGGGTTTATAGCAATCGCAGACTGATAATGTGAAATCGCCTTTTCAGCCTCTCCTTTCATAAAATACAAATTAGCAAGATTGGAATGCAAAACCGCATTATTCGGATGAATTTTTAAATATTTCTGATAATAAGAAATTGCATTATCATAATCACCAAGCTCTTCATACGCCTGAACAAGTCCCGAATATGCACTATGATTGAGCGAATCTATCCAAAGCGCCATTTTATATTCAATTATAGCTTCTTCTAGCTTACCTGCTCTTCTGTATGTATCACCAAGAGCAACATATAGAGCAGAAAATCCGGGCATTTTGTCAATAGCCTTAGAATAACAATCAAAAGCCAGTTCTATTTGTCCTGCAGCGAAATAGCTATCAGCTTTAAATAACACAGGTAAAATTTTAAACCATTTCAATTTTGATTTAAGATTTTTTTTAGCCTCATCATCAAAAGGCAAAGTAATATAGGACAATAATAATTCTACCCAGCTCAAAAAACGTTTCTTCTTATCCGTAAAATAAAGAGCATTTAAAAGCCTCGATTTTGAATAGTGCATACATGAAGTAGTGAAAAAAGCATGTTTAAGTGCCAAGTCAATATTTTGAAGCGCATCTTGAAATCTGTCCTTCTTTTTTAAACAGTTAGCTATCATGTAATAACTTTTTGCTTTGTTTGCTCCTTTTTCTATACCGATATTAAAATAGTTAATTGCTTTATCCAACTCGCCTTTATAATAAAGAGCCATTCCGATTTTATAATATATCTCGCCATTATCGATTAAAACTTCAGCAGCTTTTTGGTATTCCGTAATTGCTTCATCAATATACTGTTTAGCCTGATAAACATCCAAATGCCAATCAAGATACAAATCACCGAGTCTTATATGCAGATTTGTATCGGCAGGCTCTTTTAGCAGAAGGTTTTGACAATATTCAATCGCCTGTTGTATTTCACCTCTTTTAGTTAATTTATTGATTTCTTTTTCTATTTTTTTAATATCTTCCAAAATTACTCCAAGTATAACTATTTCGCTGTCAACAATTTAAAAACATGTTTAACTATTTTATCTTCATCATATTTATTCAAATCAAAAAACTTCGCAACATATACACCGTCATCATACTTAATTATTTCAGCTCTGCAAACTATATCTTTTTCAAAATCTCTTTCAAAAAATTTAATCTTTACAATTTCTCCCAGTTTTATACCTTCATCTTTGGTATAAAAAGCAATGCCCCCTGCTGAAATATTAACACAAACACAATTTATTATTTTATTACCTTTTAGTATATCAAATTTAATAGAGCTCAAAACTCTGACAAAACGCCTTTTTTGAACAACAGGAGAAGAAGGAGCATTTTCAATAACAATACAATTTTTATCATTAAGTTCTGAAATAACAGTGCTTATCATCTTTTTAATGCCGAGAAAAGTATGAACATAAACCGGAATCTCATCAAGTTCTTTTAAATTTCTGGCAGCTTGCAATCCGTTATTTGAAATCAAAACCATGACCCTGTCAGCAGTATAATCTAATACGACTCCGTCAATTGTTACATCTGTGCTCAAAGGAATTTTAACAATATGCTTTTTTCTGATTTCATCCATAAAATGATTTTAAAATATTTTCACCTTTTTAGCAAATAATTAAAGTTCAGACAAAATATAATCACATTGAACATCATAATTATCCTCAACAAAAGTGTCGGAAATAAATGCGCTTTGAATGACTATTATTTTTTTATTATGCAAAGGAAATTTTCTAAAAAATTTATCGTAAAATCCTCGTCCATAACCCAATCTGTAGCATTTCTTGTTTGCTAAAAGAGCAGGAACAAAAACAATATCTAAATCATCAGGAGAAATTACATCTCCGTCTGCAACAGGAATATCAAAAACACCGTTTTTTAATTTATCAAATCCTTCAAACAATCTAAATTGCAAACCATCTTGTGTGCAAGTCGGCAAATAAAAATTTTTTTCTTTAACATTCAAAATTTTAGAAATATCGACTTCATTCTTGATTGGCAAATAAAGAGCAATATTCTTAGCATTTTTAAAAATATCCGAACTTAAAATTTTAGAAACTATAATATTTGAATTCTTATTCAAATAACCAAACCGAAAAAACAACTCACGCTTTACAAGAGCAATTTTTCTCAATTCCTGTTTATTTGAATGTATTTTATCGGAAATAATCATATAATCTCCTAATCAGACAAAATATGAATATGCAGATGCATAACCTCCTGCCCTGCCTTGGAGCCTGTATTTATTAATGTTTTAAAATGTGTAATATTTTCTTTTTTATTTATCTTTTTAATTGCTTCGAATAATTTTTTAATCAAGTCAAAATTTTCTACTTCATTTAAAGATTCTATGTGTTCTTTCGGAATAACTAAAATATGTTTTTTTGCTTTTGGATTTATATCATTAATTGCAAAACAGGTTTCATCCTCATATATAAATTCTGATGGAATTTCTTTATTCAAGATTTTACAAAAAATACAATTGCTCATATTTTCTCCTTAATTTATTTCACAATAAAATTATAAAGTAAAAATATGAAATTATTATAATTTTATTTTATTTAAATAAAATGCGTATTATAATGTTTACTAAATTATGGGGAATAAAATAAAAAAAATAACAGCAATATTTCTTGCTTCTTTAATGTTGGGTCTGGCTAATATTCAGACTGCATTTTGTGCATCCATGTCAGGACACGTACAAAAAGATGAAACATTAAACGGTGAACTTGATAAAAAACTTTTTACCGGAGAAATTGAACATATTGACGAAAAAGATACAATAAATCTTACAGTATCTCAAGTTTTAAGTTCAGGCTACACCCTTGAAGGAGATGAATTTTTTGCAGAAGTAACTTCTGACGTTGAATCGGATAAAGGAATTTTAATACCGACAGGAACAATAGTCCATGGTATTGTCAAATTCATTGAAAATCCGAAAAATATGGGCAGAGACGGATATGTAAATATTGATTTCGATTATATGGTAACGCCTGACGGCAGAGAAATACCTATTCAAGCTTCGCTTTCAACAAAAGACAATCTTGTTAAAGGCGCCGCAAAAACACTTGCGGTACATGCCGGATATACTCTGCTTGGAGGGGTAGCGGGCGGCTTTTTTGCACTCAATGCTCTCGGTCTCGGAGCTGCTATAGCTTCAAACGGATACACAGTAGCAGGAGGAGCGGCTATTGGCGGAGTTGTCGGCTTAACTGCCGCAATAATACGCAAGGGTAACGGCTTTATGATAAAACCGGGAGACGAACTCAAAATTAAAATTGAAACAGGATTTGACATGCCTGTATTTTCAAAAGACGCTTTTAAGCAGGAAGAATTATTTTTAGATGGGCTCAAAGTCAGAATAAACAGTGTAAGTCTTGAAAAAGATCCTTTTGGAGTTGAAAACACCATAGTATTATCTTTGGGAATAGATAATTACACCGATTACACATTTTCAACGTTTGATATTGCGTTAGCGTCAAATACGGAACAAATATATTTTCCAAGCCCGTTTGGAGATACTTCTCTTTGGTTTAAATCAATTTCTCCGGGCGAAAGAGTTGTAGGCAAATTATCATTCTGTGTAAATGACAAAAAAGCACGTCATTGGCTTGTTTTTTACGATAGAAAAACAAAACGACCAGTTGCGAAATATTCAATAGATAATGCTAAAAGTAACTTAAAAGAACTTGCAAAATTAAAAGAACAAAATAAAAAAAATAAAAACAAAAAGCAATAAACAAAGTATTTTTGTTTTTATTAATGTATGATATCTGCAGATACAAATAATACATCATACGATAATCTTTATGCTAAATTTTCAAAGCAAAATTATTTGTCTGCAAAAAATTATTTAACTGAAAGCTATACTAAAAATAAAATTCAATATTATAACGACGAAAAAAAACTCAAAAATCAAAAAATAAAAAAAGGATTAATTACAGGCTCGGTAGCATTTGTATTCACATCAGCAGCAATCTTGGCTTTTAGCAGCAAAAGCTTTAATATGGCAAAAATGAAAAATGCAACAAAAAGCATCTGGGATAAAATAACTAATTTCTCAATTAATTTTACAAACCTAAAAGATGATGCTTGGGACAGATTTGCAGAATTTCTCCATGAAAAAACACCTTTTAAATTTATAAAAACCATTGGAGATAAATTCAGTGACTGGTACAGAAGCAATGTATATAAATCATTAGAAAAACAATTCAAAAAAGCAAAAGAACAAATTGAAAAAGCAGAAGGCGGTAAAGCTGTTGCAGAAGGATTAAAAGACTATAAAACAATGTTTAAAAAACTTGACGAAGCAATAAGAAAAAAAGCAACAGAAGACAGAATTTCGAGCTTAGATAATCTGACAAAAGGCAAAAACGGCAAAATAAAAAATTTCATCAACAATTTAATTTCGCCTATTGCAGACACAAAAATAATTGATGTTGCACAAAACGAAGCAAATATAATTAAAATTCCGGAAAATGCAAGCGAAAATTTAAAAAAAGCAATTGAACATTACAACAAATTACAGCAGGAATCCCTAATACCAAAATTAAGGGATATTAACTACGGTTGCGCGCCAACCGATATTATTACCGTCGGAGCGCCGATTGGAGCATTTGGTGTGGCAGTTGCAAAATCAGAAGATAAAGAAGAAAAAAAATCACTTCTGCTTAACATCGGAGTACCGCTTATTCCGACAGTAATTATGCCGATACTGGGAACAAAATTGCCCATATTAAACGGAATGAAAGGTATGCTTGCAGGTTTTGCAGCCGGACAATTAGTAACTCAATCCGTAAAACTCATAGATAAAAAAATAAAAGAAAAGGAAAACAAAATCAAAGCATAAAAAAGCACCCATAAGGGTGCTTTTTAAATATAAACCTATTCTGCAACGCTTATAACGCTAACAGGACATGCATCAGCCGCATCTTTAACGCAATCTTCATTGCCTGCAACTTTAGAATTGTCGGCAACGCAAACGTCTTCTACTTTAAAAACATCAGGGCAGAATGATTCACATGCGCCGCAAGCTATGCAACCATCTTCAATAGTAACTTTCATGTAAAATCTCCTTAATTAAATTACTTATAAAAGTATATAGAAAAATATAAAATTTTACAATACGCCAGTTTAATTACGGTTTATAGTTATTTATTACTCCATCTTCGGTTATTGTTCCGCAATTATACAAAATTTGCAACTGTGCGATATTATACTTTGCAATCGTCGCAACATATTCAATTCTTGCTTGAGTTGCTTCGCTTTGAGCTTGTATAACATCCAAAAGAATACCTTTGCCGCTATTAAATCTGAGCATGGCAAGCTTAATACTTTCTTTGGAATAATCAACTCTTTGCTTTGTAACAAACATTTCTTTTTTACTAAAATCAGAGACAGAAATCGCATCAAGCAATATTTGCTCGATTTCACGTAATTTATTTTGAAATTCAAGTGTTCTTACTTGAATTTTTTCTTTTTGAGCTTTCAATTTAGTTACTGTTCCCCAAATAGTATTTTCACCGGGCTGCCATGTAACAAACGCAGCGGCAATATAGTTTGGACGAACAGAGGAGCTGATTGTACCTTGAAATTGTTCTTGAAAATTTAAAAGAGGCTTAGGCACAAAATCCGTCATATAAACTTTTTTAATTTGCTTTTCATAAGCAATTAAATCATTATAACTTTTCAAATCTTCACGATTTTCAAGCGCCAATGAAAAAAAATCCTCAATAGACAGTTTGTCATCTGCTAAATGAAGCGGTTTAATATCATCTTCAAATGGCATAAGAGCGCTATCAACGTCTATACCCATAATGTTAGCCAGTCTGGATTGAGAAAGTTTGAATTTATTTAAAGCTTCCAATAAATTAACTTTTGCTTGCGCAGACTCATTTTCCGAACGAATTACATCAAACTTAGTTCCGAAACCCGATTTTTCCAATTTTTTAGCAAGAGTCAACTGCACATTTCTTTCAATTAAATTTCTCAGATATATTTCAATGTTTAACTTAGCTAAAAGCATCTCATAATAATATCTTGAAACCAAATAAATCGTTTCACTTCTTGTAAAATTAAAATCGTGTTTTCTTGCTTTTTCAAGACACTTTGCAGCTTTAGCCTGAAAAATTTGTTTACCGCCTTCGGTCAACTTATGCTCTGCAGTGATGTTAACTGAAATTGCAGTTTCATGAAAACTGTCTCTTAAAACTCCGCCAACAAGAATTTGTCCGCTGTAATCAGCAATATATGAGGTAGTAGATAATACAGGCAAAAATTTAGATAATGCATTTTGGTATTCATATTTTGAGCTTTTAAAAGTATGATACTTAATTGCAATATTAAAATTATTTTGCAAAGCTACAGATATACACTCATCCAAGCTTAAAACCACATAATTATTTTTTAATTCCTGACGGATAAATTTCTCAATATCTATATCATCTATAAATCTGTCACAAAATTCATTCAAATTGCAATCTTTTTTAAAAGATAAATCTATAGGTGTTTCAAATAATTTTTCCGCACCAAATACAATATTTGTCCACAAAATAGATAAAATCAATAATATACACAGCATCCGCATTGATATATTGTATAAAATGATAAAAAGAATAATAATATCTTTATCGGCTAATACTTTTGTGATAAATTTAGATTATGAAGATTTAAAAAGGAATTACCATGACAAATTGTGCCGATGAGCTATCAACAACCTATAATGCAAGAGAAACCGAAAAAGAAACATATAAATTTTGGGAAGAAAATAATCTTTTTAAAGCAAATGCAAAATCACAAAAAGAAGCCTATTCAATCGTTATACCACCGCCCAATGTTACAGGAGTATTGCATATGGGTCACGCACTTGACGGCACTTTACAAGACATACTGATTAGATACAACAGAATGACAAATAAAGAAGTATTATGGATGCCCGGCTGCGATCATGCGGGAATTGCAACGCAAAATGTCATAGAGAAAAATCTTGCAAAAGAAGGGCTTACAAGGCACGATCTGGGAAGAGAAAAATTCCTTGCTAAAACTTGGCAATGGGCAGATGAACATAAAAACAGAATACTTGAACAATTTAAACTTTTAGGAGCAAGCTTTGATTTATCAAGAAAAAGATTTACTTTAGATGAAGGCTGTTCAAATGCTGTAAAAAAAGTCTTTGTTGATTTATACAACAAAGGTCTGATATATAAAGGAAGCTACATAGTAAACTGGTGTCCCAGATGTCAAAGTGCAATATCCGACATTGAAACAAATTATGAAACCGAAGAGGGACATTTATGGGAGATTTCATACGCACTAAAAGACGAAATGGGAGCAATTGTTATTGCTACAACTCGTCCCGAAACAATGTTTGGAGATGTTGCAATCGCTGTAAATCCTAATGATTTTAAATATAAAGACCTGATAGGTAAAACCTGCGTTATGCCTCTAACCGGTCGTCAAATTCCTATTATTGCCGATGAATACGTTGACAAATCCTTCGGAACAGGAGCACTTAAAATTACTCCTGCGCATGATCCAAATGATTTTGAAGTCGGACTTCGTCACAATCTGCCGCAGATAAAAGTTATTGATGAACAAGGTCTTATGATGCGAAACGAATACGTTCCACCTCAAATACAAGGTCTTACAAGAGAAGAAGCAAGAGAAAAAACAGTTAAAATGCTTGAAGAAAATCAAGTATTGGTTAGAGTCACCAAACACATTCATAATGTCGGAAAGTGCCAAAGATGCAACACAACAATCGAACCGCTTTTATCAAAACAATGGTTTGTAAAAATGGAGCCTCTTGCTAAACCCGCAATAGAAGCGGTTAAAAGCGGCAAAATTAAATTCATCCCCGAAAGATGGGAAAAGAATTATCTGATGTGGATGGAAAACATTCGTGATTGGTGTATTTCAAGACAACTCTGGTGGGGACACCAAATTCCCGCCTATTATCACAATAAAACCGGTGAAATGATTGTCGCAACGGAAAATCCGGATCCAAACAACTATACTCAAGATACAGATGTATTGGACACTTGGTTTTCATCAGGGCTATGGCCGTTTGAAACTATGGGATGGCCGGATGTTAATTGTGATGACTATAAAAAATTCTACCCCACAACAACTCTGGTAACCGGTTTTGACATTATATTCTTCTGGGTAGCAAGAATGATAACCATGGGATTGGAATTTACAAAAAAACCCCCATTTTCAACTGTATACATCCATGGACTAATAAGAGATGAACACGGGCAAAAAATGTCAAAATCAAAAGGCAACACGATAGATCCCGTCGATTTAATTGAAAAATACGGATGCGATGCGCTTAGATTTACTTTGACATCTTTATGCACATACGGCGGTCAAGATATCAAAATCAGCGATGAAAAATTTGAATTCGGACGAAATTTTGCTAACAAAGTATGGAACGCATCAAGATTCACCTTAATGAATATTACAAAAACAAAAGATGAGCTAAATCCTGATTTTAATAATCTGTCTATTGCTGATAAATGGATTTTGAACGAATTAAATAAAACAGCAAAAGAAGTTAACGAAAATATTAAAAACTATAGAATAGGCGAAGTTGCATCAATTTTATATGAGTTTTTCTGGAACAAATACTGCGATTGGTATGTTGAATTATCAAAAATTGAAAAAAACGAAGCCGTTTTAGCTTATGTATTAGATAAATTCCTAAAACTTTTACACCCGATTATGCCCCATATAACGGAAGCTATATGGCAGAAAATGCCCATAGAAAAAGAAACAACATCAATTATATTTGCTTCCTACCCACAATACGACAATAATTTATCATTTGAAGAAGATGCAAAAAAAATGGAGACCGTTTTTGAAGCAATTAAAGCATTAAGGAACATAAGAGCAGAATTCAATATACCGTTAGCTTCAAAAATTGACATAATTATTGATAAAAATGAACAATTATACAGTCAAATAATTCCGTACTTAAACAGATTAGCTAAGGTTAATTCCGTTAAATTTGAAAAAAATAATAACCGCTCAAAAAGCGCTTATTGCGTAGTTGATGATACTAAAATAACAATTCCGCTCGAAGATTTAATTGACATAAACCAAGAAATAAAAAGACAGCAAAATAAAATTGAAAAACTTGAAATTGAGCTAAAGTCAATTGAAGCAAGATTGAATAACCAAAAATTTGTCTCCTCGGCTCCAAAAGAAGTTGTTGAAAAAACAAAAACAAGAAAAGAGGAACTTGAAAGCGAAATTACAATTATAAAAGATACAATAAAAAAATTAAGCTGATTTATACTCTAAATCTTAATTTTATAGTATTGAAAAAAGCCTCAAAGAAAATAGAAGCAGACATTTTGGATTTTCCATATTTTCTATCTTTAAAAACAATCGGAATTTCGATAATTTTTGCTCCGGATTTATAAGCCCTGTATTTCATTTCAACCTGAAAACCGTATCCTTTAGAGATGATTTTATGCAAGTCAATTTTTTTTAGTATATTTTTTGACCAGCCGTTAAATCCGCCGGTTAAATCATAAACAGGGCAATTCAAAACAAATCTTGAATAAAAAGAACCGCCCTTGGAAATCAACTTTCTTAAAAAACCCCAATCGCAAACTTTACCGCCAGAAACATATCTGGAACCGATTACAACGTCGTAATTCTTGAGTTTTTCAACCATAACAGGCAAACAAGAAGAATCATGTGACAAGTCTGCATCCATTTGAATAAAAAATTCATATCCCAGATTCATTCCATAAATAAAACCTTCAATATAAGCGCTTGCAAGCCCATATTTAGCGTTTCTTTTTAAAATATGTATATTTTTATGCTTTTTTTGCATTTCTTCAATAAAAGCTATTGTCCCGTCTGTTGAAGCATCATCAACAAAAAGGATCGAAAAAACATATCCTTTAAGTGCATTATCAATCGAAAAAATCAATTTTTCGATGTTTTGAACTTCGTTATATGTAGGAATAACAATTAAAACTTTCATGATTAATTTTTTGCCTTTGAATAGTCAAAAACAGTATCAAACAAATTATCCAAATAGTTTTCAAACTCTTTATCCGGATATTTATATCCGAATTTTTGGATATTATTTCTTAAATAAACACTGTATTTATTATCACTATATACTTTTGTAAATTCAGGATTATTTTTTAAATGTTTATTACATCTCCAGAAATTTTCTATTAAGAGTATATCCGGTTTAATTTTTTTAATTGCAGCTTCAGGGTAATCCCCCAGCCAATTCAAAAAAAACATACTTTCATCAAACAAACGAGAAGAATATACCTGTTCTTGCCTTCCATCCATATATATTTTTAACTTCGGATAGTATTTATACGCAATAAAAGAACCGTTATAAAATCCGCTAAAAATTTTGCCTTCTATATTATTTATCTCCAAAAACCTTAACGGTTGCACGGGAAAATGCTCAAAAAATCTTGCATAATGAGAATATTTAACCGGAACAGTCATAAACACAAAAAACGAGTATGTATAAATAATAAAATAAATAAAAATAAATTTTAAATACGACAAATATTTGCAAGCCGTAAAATCAATTTGTAAATATTTTCTTAAACGCTCCATCAAATTGTTATATACAAAATAAAAATCTTCATACATAAATATCGCATATACAACAATAAATAAACCGCTATGCTTAATATATTTTGCAGACAAAATTGCCAAAACAACCAAAATAATAATTTTTGTTTTATCAAGCATCCTATAGGTTAATTTTTTAATATAAACTTCATAACCCAAACATGCAAATGCGCCGAACAAAAGTATTTTATAAAAAATATGCGATTTCAAAGAAGCAACAAAAGGAGATTGCCATTCTGAAATCCAACTTCTGTCTAAATAAGAGCTTTCAATCATAAATTTTATATAATCAAACCCCCAAGGATTAATTAAAAAAACCAAACATACAAACAATAAAGTTATAAAATACTTCTTACAAGGCTTCTTATTTAAAAACTCGCCAATCCCATACAAAAACAATATTCCGACACCCGCTATACATCCTCCGTGAACATTTAGCCATAAAAGCATAATAAAAGGCAGAAAATACAGTAATTTATCATTTCCACTTCTCACTTTTTCAAGCAAATATAGCCAAATTGCCATCAATAGAAAAGTAAGAAGCTGACATCTTAGAGAATACACGATTATTGAAGATTGAAGAGAAATTAAAATTAATAAAATATAAAAACCTATATTATATGGACAAATAGAACCATTTGCACGTACTTTAACGGCTTTAGAAACTACAAAAAGAGTTAAAAAGAATAAAAATCCTTTTGTTAAAGTCAGACCGACAACACCAAATTTTAGTCTGATAAAATAAATAAAAGCACTGGATAGCCACTCCGGATCATACCAAACATGAGTTTGAGTATATGATACAACATCCGAATACATAGGCAAACCTTTATGAAAAACATGATTACCCATAATCAGCCTTGCCCAAAGATCAACATCCAAACCGTTATACTTTATCGAAAGCGCCATAATCAATAAAAACATAGACGCATAAAATAAAATCACTTTTAAATTATTGAAACTTATCTTCCAAATGCCCATTAATCCATAATAAAATAAATTCGAACAAATTTAAAATTATTAAGTAATATTAAAAATTAAATTTTTTAATATCAATTTTCCAAAACAAAAATACTTTATTAATATACAGGAATTAAATTGTATAGAAATTAATATAGGTGGGGATAATAAAAAAAGTATTTTTACTCTCTCTCTTGATATCCTCGTGTTTATAAATGTTTGACTTTGTTCAAACATTTTTTTTATACACAAAAAATGCAGTCAAAATTTTGACTGCATCTAAATAATTATAAAATTTTTAAAATCTGATTTCTGTTTTTAACACTATTATAGGATACATGCACCCATCTGTTATATTCATTTATCAATTGATCAAATTCAATTTTTGAATTTTTAATAACAGCAATTATTTCACTCGGCGACATTCCTTTAACAATAAAATCGGCGGCTTGACCGGTTAAATGTTGAGAATTATTTGCCCCCAAGACCAGTTTATTAACCGAAGCAGATCTATAACCTGAAGTAATAATAACAGGTGCATTAATCAAATCTCTGATTGGCTGCATACAAAAAACAATTAAATTTAATATATTGTCCAAAGATTGAATATCCGGAAAATTATTAATTGAATTTTTCTTAGCAACGTCAGATTCAATAAATTCTGAAATTTTAAAATTTAATTTACCCATTTATTCTCTGTTCCTATTTATTGAGCTAATAAGCAAATTTTTAACATCCGAAATATCGGAATGAATTTGTAACATTTGATCTTGCAAAGCCTTATGATTGTCAGAATAAGTGTCTTTCGTAACAAAATGTTCCATACCGTATGTCATCAACTCTGCTTTCAAATTATTCATATCTTCCGTTCTGGCAAAAATCCTCAAACACAATAAAAGATTTATAACAAATAGTGCAAAAGGTGCATATTCAAATAAATGTTCCACTACACCCCCCACTTGCAAAATTTTTGAAAATTATCTACAGAATGAAACATTAGCCACCTGTTAAATGGACACACACCTGAAACATATAAAAGACGCTCAAATACACGAGTTGAAAAATATCTGTCATTATTAACATAACAATGATTTTCGCACAATATATCATGTATCAAACTTGGAACCAAAAATCGAGGATCGCTTTTTGAACCTATTAATCTCCAAAAAAATCTTGGAATACTCGCCCCATCCCAACAGTATTTAGCAGGGATTGAAAATTCATACACTTTTTCATTTTCAAAATCTTTCAAAATAACATCCAATTCAAGCTCCAGACAAAAAGGCTTTTTATTAATTTTTTTTAAAGCTTTTTTGGATATATCAGGCGTGGCATATAAAACAGAAATATCAGGATAATCGCTAAATATGATTTCAAGTGAAGAATCAGAATACCAATTAAGCAATAATATCTCCTAATAAATTAAACTAAATAAGTTTTGTATAGTCTCCGGTTTCAAAAAAATTATCAAGTTTCTCGCTTGAAATTCCCAAAGCTGCTCCAACCGTATCAATTAAAGGATTGCCTCTATAAAAATCAAGCGCTTCATCAAAATCAATCAACGCAAGTTCTTTTGCAATTTTTTCTTCGTCTGTTGAAGATGACATAGCTTCTAGCTGTGCTCTTATATCACTTCTTGTAACGCCTTTTGCCTGAAGAATACCTCTAAATACGTCACCTCTGGTTAATTTTAACATGGCAATTCGTTCAGCTTCCTTTTGAGCTTGCTCCGCTTCATAATTAGGATTAATAACTAAACTGTTGCCTTGCCAAATTCTTTTTCCCATCATAAACTCGCTATATTCTTCATCACTACATGTGGTTAAAAGAGTTTTACCCCATTTCTGCAAAGTTTCTAATTGAGCATAAGCTTCTTTATTTTCATCAAAATATATCATACTGCACTTCCTCTCATTGGATATTCAATACATTTAACAAAACTGGTTGAACCCAAATTTCTAACAAAATAACTGTAATTTTTGGGAACAAAAGTTAATAAAGTACATATATACCCAGAACTGCTGCTATTTGTATACGACTGGTATTGAACAAAAACACCGTTATCACCAATTGTTGGAAAATGTTGTCCCTGATCGTCAATTATAGCAACGGCAAAATTTTGCGAAGTACCTGCATTTTTAGTTGCAACTACAAGCATGGTGTCTTGTGAAACCGTAGTCCAAACAGAATATTGAGTAGCACCGATTTTTCCGTATTTATAAAGCGGAAAACTTAATTCGGTAGCATAACTTTTTCCTGTGTCAGTCAGATTGGATAAATCCGTCGATGCTTTTGTTTCAACATCTGATACTACTTCTTGAAGATCAGATTCTATTTCATCTATTTTGTCATATTTATATTCTTTTGATTGTATATAATTATAAGCACTTGTAATAGCTGTATTCATTTGATTAATGGACTGCAATGCACTCTGAACAGACTCTGCTGCGCTCGTTGCACTGGCTGCCTGAGTATTCAAAGTATTCATCAACTCTTCAGGAGTGTTATCCGAACATTCTTCTACCTTTACGCATAATTGAATTTTTCTGGCTAAAATTTGTATTAATCTTGTTAAATAATCAAGCGAATATTCTAAAGACTCTAAATTCAAAAGCGAGCTGTTATTATATTGAGTTTCTTGAGATGCAGTCAAAGAAAGCTCTAATGAAATTTTTTCATTCGATTGCAAAATAGAATATTCAGAACCCTCAATAGGAAAATTAATATAACTGCCGTTAGCATTTTTAAACTCATTCACCGAATAGTCGATTCCTTCAGTCAAAAGGGTTTTTATTCCGTTTTGATTAAAATGATAAACTTTTAATTGATTTCCGTTTTCAATATAAAAATCAAAGTCAAATGTTGTATTACTGTTGTTACCTATGTAATTATTAACCGGTAATATATCGTAAATCAATCTTCACGTCTCCTTTGCTATAGTAAAATAATTTCAAATTTTCATTTATATCAATTGTTTTAAAATCAAGGACATATAGCCATTTTAAAAAACCAAAATTAGATTTATAAATGAAATTAAATAAAATATCACATTCATTTTTAAAAGTAAAAATTTTATTTTTAATATATTTAAGAACGGCTTTTTTATTCTTTTTAAACTTATTACTGCTTAAAAACCAAACCTGCCCGACTTTTATGTTATCTATTAATTTTTTCTTAATTCCGCCTATTGCAAGCGGATAACCGTAATCGTCTGCAAGAAAATATGTATCCGGCGTTTTTAAACAAATTTTTATAAATTTATCTCTTAAATTTTTTTTAAATGTAAAATATAGTTCATCCAAATCTTCTTTTCTTAAATCATCAAAAAAAATATTCAGATTTTTTTTGGTTATTTTAATTCTCATCATATCTGCTCAACCTCTTCTAAAGAAATTGTGGCGGAAACAGATAAAATATTTAAAGGCAGCGGATATTTCTGAACAATTTTTACGTTTGCATGCAATGTAGGATTTGAAAAAGGACAAAATTCAACATCCTTATCGAACAAAAGATTTGGATAATTAACACTTTCATAGCTTCTTGCGTTCTGCGAAAGAGTATTATCGGAATTTGCAATAAAAAAGTCCTCTCTGGAATTTAAAATTTTAACATCTACTTTGTTAATAATCTTATTTATACCAAGAGTATTCTCGCTTTCAATATTTAATGTCTCTAACTCAAAAGTATAAGGTATACCGATTAAAACATTTTGTGCTTCATAAGGAAGTTCAACACTTCCAAATTCATCAACAACAAGATTTTCAACTACTCCATAATCCAATAAACCCATCACTTCCGTATTCTTTAAATGTTCCAAACCTGAAACGGTGCTGACTTTTGAATCGAATTTTTTTTCTAAAGCACAATCCAAGAAAAAAGCATTCTCCATAGAATCTATAACTCTGGATTTAAAGCGTTCAATATAACGAACTTCGCTGCCATCTATAACTCTTTTTACAACAAAATAAGCTATATCCTCATTATTTTCTCTGATAGTCGCAACACTTTCAAAATAGCCGTTTGTAATATGATTATGCCAAGCCATAATTTTCTGTTTCGGATTATAAGTAAGCGCATTAATCGTACCGTCATTCATAATGCACCAAACAATCCTATATGGTTCTTTTGAATAAGCCATATCTACAATTTGTTTGCCTTCAAACAAATGACTTGCAAGAAGGGTCAGCTCTTCTCCGTCATAAGAATCGGACAAATAATTATATCCTAAATCACGCAAAATATTTCCGCCCGATTGAACAAATAAAACCATAGAACCAGAAACAACCGGTTTTATTTTAGATGCGCCATAATATGATTGCAGGTTTGCAACCGGAGCAGGTGAAGCACTAAACACACCATCCGAACCGTTTATTGCCCATTCTGCATTTGTAGTGATAACCAATAAATCGTTAAGAGGAATTAAATGTTGAATTTGATTTGCTACATTATCATAAACAGACATGGAAATAGCATCAGTTGCATTTAGAGGGCGCGAAACATTAAAATTATTATTGGTACCGCTTTGACTTGCCCAGAATGTCTGAGGTGAATTTGTAGAACATGCATATACTTTTCTTTGCTGAAAATAACAAACACAAGACGGAAATTCGGTTACAAAAGGATTTTTATATTTTGGTGAACAGCTTGTTAAATCCGGTTCTATATTATTATCAACAAAGGATGTTGAGCTTGAAGTACCAACGTAAGCAAAAATTCCATTTACAGCTTTGTATATATTATATTCTGAAACATTTTGTGCTGCAGTCCAAGATATAGTAACGTATTCAGAAGTTGTCCAATAGGCTTCAAGATGGGCTTTTACTCCAACTACAGTACTTTGAACGCTTTCTTCATTTGTGTTAGGATCAACCGAACAAACCAAATACCAATAAGTTGTCGTATTTGAACTTGTACTGCCGGTAAAAACAGCAGCGACATTCGTCGGAGGGTTAACCGAAGGTTTAAAATTGATACTGTTTAATTCCCAATTATCATGATCAATTCTAGACAATTCCATCGGCGCATGATTTTTATGAACAATGGTTAAAACATCTGCCTGTTGCACATAATCTATTTCAAACAATATATCTTCACTATAGGGAGTTTCAATTTCATAAATTTCATTTTCACTTGTTAAAATATAACCGCCGTCTTTAATAAACCTAAAATAATTATCTCCCGCCTCAATTATGTAACTCTGCTCCAAATTAAATACAAAAGGAATTAATCTGCATTTTTTATTTTGATATTTAGTTTTTTCAAGAAATTCAAGCCCGGGTCGGTTTACTACGCAACCTTCCTGCAAAACAATTCCGTTTTTAAGTTCTTTTAAACCGAGAGAATACTGTTCAAGATCAACCCTACCCCATAACGAAGGAGAAATAATACCTCTTGCAAAAGAATTTTGACTAACTCTAACACTCATATTTAACTCCTTGCATCCAAATATGTGTTTTCATCATAAATTTCTTCAGTTCCTTCTCCGGCATTCAATACTTTTGCATGTTTGATAATTTGAGAATATTTTTGATATGCAGCCTCACCTTTTTGTATGCTTCCAACTAAAACATTTGATGTCAAGGAAGCAAGATAATATGCCAATGCCATTGAAAACTCACAACTGAAATAAATTTCTTTATCTATTCTTCTCGTATACCTTAAAATTGCTTGCTCTGCATTCGTATAAATTACTTTCTCGCCAGTAGCAACTGATGCAATTGAAAATTTTTGAAGCCTGTAATCGCCTTTTTGAAAAATATCCCTTGCACAGACACAATCATTCGGATAATCATAACAATAGTTATATTTAGAAACCAATTTAGGATTTTCAACCAAAGACAATTCCTTAAAAGTACTGGCAAAATTCCAATCAAAATCCTTTAAAACGTAATCTTTAGCTAAAAAATAATAATTATTTAGCAAAATTGCACGATTATCAGATGAATTTGCATTTTCTAACGGGGTTGAAACACCCAGAATATTAAGAGCAATATTAAAAATTTGAGCTTTAGAATAAGTCAAATACATCACCCCCTTCTCGCTTTTTATACCAATTTGATGCAGCTGCAGCAGCATCACCCAAACCTGTTAGAGCATAATTTAAAAGATAATTCTTGGTGCTTTTATTGTTCATTCGAGCAGAATCCAAGTAGCTGTTTGCTTTTTCCATATAACTGTCTGCTTTTAAATCATAGTTATCTTGAATAGTTTGAGCATTTGAATATGCGGTATCAATAATATCTTCATAACCGTAATAGTTTGTCTCACTTGAGATATCCAGCCCGCTTGCTGCATTTTTAGCAGCCAGAGTACTTGCTTGTCTTATGCCCAGTAATTTTTCACGACGTGCTTCATTTATTCCGAGCTGCCTCTGACGCAATGCTTCATTTTTGGCACTTTCTGCATTATTTATGGCAAGCTGAGTTCTGTAATTGGATTCGTTTACCACATTAGAAATTGTATTAACCTGACCGAAAATATTTGCAGCAACATTAATACTGTTGCTGATAGCCGATGGTGTACACATTTAACAATCCTTTCATTATTATTAAAAAAAGTGGGCTAAAAAGCCCACATGACAACTTAAAAAATAATTACATCTCATGATAGCTAAGTTCATCCGATGCAACGACACCGGCAGTAATAGCTCCTGTAGTCTCTTCTGTGCCTGTAACTGTATATGCAAGTCTTATATAGCCTTTATTGCCTTTTGGCAAATAAGAAATTGGGAATTTCTTGCCTGCTTTTAAATCAGCTAAAGACAGAGTAGAAGTTGCTAAATCAGAAGAAGAAGTGAAAGTTTCACTGTCCGAAGTTTGTATAGACACTTTTAAACTTGTAAGGTTTGTAAAATCATTCACAACTTGTATAATAATCGGAACGAAAGAAACATCATTTTTACCAAATTTTACGGTATTTGTTGAATAAATTGTTCCGGTCGTAATTTGTTGAGCATCTGAAAATAAATTTTGTGCATCTAATAACATTTTTCCTCCTATTTTTTCACTATGAAACTGCTTTTTCGTTATTTCTAATTTGATCTACGCATTTAACCGGTATTCCCAGGAATGAAACAATAGGACGGCCTGCAAATTCATCAACAGAAAGTTTAACATTATTTTTATTAATTGCTTGAAAATGCAAATAAGTTTCAATTGTTTCATTGCAATAAATTACGGTTTGTCCTGTTTTTGCAAAACGTTTAATTCTATGATAAGCGCTAATCATCAATTTAATTAAATCCGCAGGCTCATTTCCGGACAATTCTTCAACATCAATATTTGCTATTCTGGCAGTGGAACGAAAATCACGAACGGTCATACCGATATCCCATTTAAAGTGGTCTCTATATACTTCAAACATATTTCCATTAGCATCAGTAGCGGTTTGAGCTCCTTTATCAGTATGAACAAGTCCCATCTGAGAACCCTTTGGATATAACAAATGCGTGTGTAAATCACCCCAAGTTACAAACCAAATAGAAGTATTGGTATTTCCCGTACCGCCTGCGTCCAAAACTCTATAGCCAATTGAAGCAGGGTCATTGGATAATTTATTATATCTTACCGCTAAGCCGTCAAATCCTGCCGGATTAGTAGCTTTAGAACCATAAAAAATATTTTCTTGAACCGTATTATTCATGGATTCCAAAAAAGCTTGTGCTTCATTCATTCTAAATTGTTGAGTGTCTCCCTCTAAATCAGCTAAAGATTTATCAACTTGAGAATATACCTCTAACATACCGGTTGTATCAGTTATTTGCGTATATTCACCTTTTGAAGAAGCAACACCCTGATAAAATTTTCTAAATTCTACTTCGGGCAATCCGTTTCTTACTGTGGTTTTATGAGTAGAGCCTTCGTTACATTCTCTAACAACGGCATCTTCCAATATTACATTTGATTGCGAAAGCAAATCAATAATGGTAGTTGCAATTCTACCGTTTTCTTTTTGTGCAAATTTGTCTTTTAAAGTTAAATAAGTATTTCCAACTACTGACATTTTTCCTCCTTATTAATCATTTTTTCCGTATAAAATCTGTGCGGGGGTCAACTCCTCAAAAGCCGGCTTTCCATAATGCGAAAGATTATCTTCTTGAGCCAATTCACCGATTTTATAAAACATTTTTATTAACTCCGGGTCATAATTCAGACCGGTTTCTTTAAATGTTTGTTTTAATTCGGCAGAGGCAAACTCATTATATGCACCGTCGGCAATTCGCATAAATTCCTTGACAGCCGGTGTATTCGGGTCCGGAAGTTCACTATCCTGACAGAATTTTTTATAATAATTAGTCATTTTATCCTGCATTTTAAGTTCACTGTCTTTTTGAAACATTAAACTTTGTTTTTTCGACATATTAAGTGCAATTTCTAAAAGCATCTCTACAGAAGCCTGTGAAAGATTTAATTTCTTGGCTATCGGCAAAAATTGAGCTAACAATTCTTCATCCAAACTAAACCCTTCTAGGTTTTGAAATTTTGAACAATCATATTTCTCGGGCATACCAAATAAATTCTCGTCATTTCCGTCCAATCGTAACGGATTTTTAATTTCCTGTTGCATTTTTATCCTTTCTTTTGTGATATAATTAAACTAAAGGGGAGTTAAGTATTATGAAAAAAATGTCTTTTTTAATTATCCTAACCGTATTTTGCGTAGTATCCGGCTGTTACACGGCTTTTGCAATGCAAACAAATTTCTCAAAAGCGCTCAAAACATGCGAAAAATTCTCTCAAACAGGCAGTATTGAAAAAAATAACGAAGTATTCAATCTTCTTATTACCCTTGAAAAAGCAAAAAACGGGAAATGTGTATATAAAGAAAAAATTTATCAAGGTAAAGAATATCAAATGTTAACCTGCAATTTTGACGAAGGACAACTTCCTTTCATGTCGAGTTCTATGGAGAAATATAGCGAGATATTTAAAAAAGAATTAGCAAAAAACAATATATATGAAGCAAAACTAACCTCCAACGGCGAAGTTTTTCAAAAGTATCTTGCAAATCCAAAATATTGCACAATTACACATTCTAAGAATTAATTTTGTTTTTAAAATATTCTGATATATTATCGTTTTGCAATGAATTTTTAAATAACTTCATTCTTCTTTTAACAAGTTCGATTTTATTTGTTTCATCCGGTTTTTTATTATTTTGAACCGTATAATCACTAAAATCATTGTCTATCAATTTAATAAATGCATATTTTTTCTCTGCATCTTTAATTTTTAAAACATCAATAGCGCTATTAACAAGTAATATATCATCTTTAACAGAATTAATTCTAAATGTTTGAATATCGTTTTTAATTCTGTTGAAATACTTTATATCCTCTTGAGAAAGTTTGTCATTCAAAGAAACAAAATCGGTTTGCAGAAACTTATCTTTGTCTTTTAGTATCAAATCCCTTAATTGTATAAATACTTTATCGTCGCTTCTGTTTTTGTCAGCTTTTGGCATAAAATCAGAATCTTTGGAATTAACTGCACTATAAAATTTTTCTAAATTTAACTCTATTAAATTACCGGACTGTTCTTCGCTTAAGCCTCTGATTTCTGAAATCCAAGAAACACAAGATAAAATTCTGGCATATATTTTATCTTTAACATCTTTATCATCTTTAAACACTGATGCCAATAAAAAACAATTATTTAACATACTCTGATACACTTCATCTGCCCAGGCAAATGTTTGTTTATCATAATGTTTTTTCATCTGTTTTATTAAATCTGATCTTTTTTCTTCAATTATTCTGTCAGCACAATCAAAATCGAATTGCTTTCTTAATTTTTCAGCTTCATAATTAAATTTATCAAGAAACCCTTTAGCGTTCAAAACCGCATTTTTTGACATCAAACCCGTAAATCCGCCTTGAGGAGCATATAATAATTCAAAAACCAAATTATCAATATTATTAATAAATTCAAGATATGAAATGCTCTTTAATAAATTTTCATTATTCAAAATAAATCTCCTATATAATTCCAAATCTTGACAACAAATCAGCACCATGAGAGTCTACTCCTCCCATATTTTGTATAATTTGACTGCCTTGTTTCATAGCGTCCAGTTGCATTTGAAGATTTTGATTATTTGCATTCTGTTCTTTAATTTTTTCAATCTCCTCAGTAGGAACAATCTGTGTCGGATCAATATTTGCGTAATTAGCATAATCTTCAATAATTTTTTCACCGTTTAATTTTGATTTTAAAATCGGATCTATAGCATTTGCAATATTAGATACAAATGTTGTAAAACGTTCCATACTTGAAATATTCGAAACTTTTTGCGCCTGTGCAAGGCTTGAAACGAACTCAATTTCAAATCTGCAATTTTGATATTGCGGTTTTAAAGGCTTTAATATTCCGACTCGAATTTCTTCTTCATATATCCAGTTAAGAATTTGTCTTAATGCACTGTGGATTTGCTCCAAAAGAGGAGATAAAAGAACCATTTTTTCTTCTTTTAATTCATTAACCTCAGTTGCCGTCCTTCCTCGTTCAGCTGTAGTTAAAATCATTGCAAATAAATCATTATAAAAATGTTCTTTTATTGCCTGCTTAAGTTCATCTTTTTCCTGTTTCAACTCAAGCACTCTTGGATTAACTTCATAAACAGGGCTTATTCCTCGGCCGTTTTCATCTTCTTCAATGTAAGCACCTGGAACATCTGCTAATTTTTTGTTTTTTAAGGTAGCAGGCCCTTTATATGTCGGGCAAACAATTTTTTTAACAGCTTTAGCATATTCCTTAACCATTGTCATTAACTGTTTAACATCTGCCAAGGCATTTATTCCGGGAGAATCCTGCGGATAATCGATATCTGATGAAAAAGCGCTTTCAAATACAACATAAGGAAACTTGTCAAAGCCTTTAATTGATAAAAATTCATTCTTATTTGAAAGTATAACAACAGAAACATACTTAGAAAATTTCGATGATAAATGACGCTTTTTATAAAACTTATTTTTTTCAACAAAATGAACAAGTTCATACAATTTTAATGGATTATTTACAGCTGCCTCAAGCACTTCCGACGGACAATTATTCTTAAATTTTTCTGCAATATTTTGTGCAGTCTCCATATAAACTCGACAAAAAGTGTCAATTTTTCCTTTTGAGTTTTTAGCATAATAATATGAGCCTATGGGAAGCACTTTAAAATTAACAATAGTATCAAAATCCGATTCCAGAGAAACTGCACTAAAACCAAAAATTCCGAGCTGCTTATATACCTCAGGCAAACATTGATAAAAATTAGAGCTGTACAATATTTGACGAGTAAGTTCCTCTTGCTGCGCACACCATTTTTTTAAATAATAATCATTGTTAACATCTGCATTTGAAAAAGAAGTTTTAAACCAACGATAACAAGGACTTGTAGCGCCTGACATAATGCCTGAAGAAAAATTCCTCAACGCAATTAAAGGAGTTGAATCTATAATTTTTTTGTTTTTTACAATAGGCTTTCTCACATTTCTTGCTATAAATTGAACGCTTCTTGGCGAATAATAGTCCGCAAGCTCTTGCAAATCAGGTTTGATGTTATTAAAAACATCTTCCATCTCTTTTTTTCTTTTTTGAAAATATTCAACATTATAAAATGTCATTTTTTACTCTCCCAAAAGTGTTTTCTTTTCAGTATTAGCGCTGTCCGTCAAGCCGACCGGAGAGGTTTTAATATTTTGTTCATAGCCTCTTAGTCTTTGACTTTGAGAAGATTTTGTTACACTTGCATCAGCCTGTTTGCGCTCAACTTGAGTTGTTTCTACCTGAGCGGAAACAGGGGTAGAAGATTTAATAAAACACATAAATTTTCCTTTCTATTTAGTCAAATGGTTCAAATTCACTTTCAACAAGAGAATTATATGTATTTGACTCACGTATAATAACATTTGTGCAATAATTTATTGCATATAAAGCCATCATTACGCAATCTGCAAAATCAGGGCTTTCATTATGAAGTTTTCTTATTTCTTTCTTATCTTGAATAGCAATTAAACCATTAGGTTTATATATTTTTTTAATGTATTCAAGCTGTCTTAAAGCATTTTTATCGGTTAATTTTAAATATCCCTTTTCCAAATAGTCTTTAAGCGCCAGATAACCGTCTGCACGTGCATTTATCGCAAATTTTGAAATTGGCTTAGCAGCTCCCCTGAATCCGACTGCAGAATTTACGATTTTTTGAATACTAACCCAAATCGGATAACCAAGACCGTCTGCATCTAAAATAAGCAATCTCGGAGACCATTCCGAATACAAACTTATAATCTTTCCTTTTGTAATATCCGTATCGGATTCAGACCAACTTTTTGTAATTTTTTCAAGCCAAACCGTATCATTTTGCTGAACAAAAAGCTTGGCAACGCATAAGTCCGCACCTGAAGCAGACAAATCCACACTCATGACGGAATTATAAAAATAAGCACTATCTGCCTCAAATTCAAGATTTATTGATTTATCTATATAATCGGAGCTTAATAAAAACTCATTGTTGTTATTCATTGGATAACCGAGCCAAATATGTCTGTAATCTGAAATGTTTGTTTCTTTTGATATTTGAGCTTCTTTTTTAATTTTTTCATCAACATAAGGATTATCAAAGTAACAAACGTTAATATGGAGACAATCTTGTCTTTTTGCACAAAAATTATACACAGCATCAAATCTGGTATATCGATTCATGGTAAAAATAATTACCGAATTTTTCTTTCTGATAGTAGGAACAATGACATCTAACGTGGTTTTAGCAATTGATTGAGCTTCATCTATCCAGAGAATGTCAATACCTTCAAGCCCTTTAATATTTACTTTACCTTGTTCTCTAAACCCTTTAAAAAAAATTCTCGAACCCGTTATTTTATGAGTCAAACTGTCTCGTTTAATATCATAAGATAAATTATATTGTTCAATTAAATCAATAAAAACAGCTTTAACGGACTCATTAATTGAATTTTGTATTTCTCTTCCGCAACAAATTCTGACATGCCTGTTTTCCATAATATATAATAAAAACCTTGCAACACTTTGTGTTTTGCCGGAAGCTCTGCCGCCTTCCAATAGAAAATAGCTGTAATTATTAAATTTAAAAATAAAAGGATATAATTTTGGAGGAATATTTAAAATTTCCGGTATCACCAAACATTCCATTTTAGCCGATAAATTCTTCTCCAATATTCAACTTTAATTGTTCACCATCAATCCTAATTTCTCCCATTTTTGTGACAGTTCCAATCTCGAGACTGTTTTGACTGTATAAACCTGCAATTTTTGCTTTATTTTCAACCGCTCGAAGCGCAGCGGAGATATTGGGGTTTCCGTTTTTATCCAGACAGTTCAGGGCAATTTGTTTTAATTCATCAAATTCTCCGAGCGCTTCTTCCACGGTGAAAGTATTTTGGTTTTGCTTCATTTTAAGCGTATTTTTTTGAGATTTATAAGAAATTAAGGATTTTTTTTCATCCATCTTCAGTTTTCTTAACTAAAATCCTATTCCCGTAAAAATCACAAGCATATTGCTTGGTACCTACAATTTTACCATTTCTTTTAATTTCTTTATTTAAACCATACTTAAATCCTGAAGGCATTTTATATTTTGTCTTAAAACCAAGCATTGTAGATACGACATCTTTTTTTAACTTATCTTTAATTCTTCCAACTCCACCGGAGTAAAAATATTGTTCAAAATAATTTTCTTTTTTAGTGTCCGAATAGGCATATAAAGCCATTTTCTTTCCGCAAATCGGGCAATTTGCCAGATATAATCTTTTATTTACATGTTTATCATCATCTAAAAGAAACCAAATATCAGATGCACTAAATACACTGTTGCAATGACGCACAGTTATTCCCTCCTTGTTTTCGTCAGCCTCGTTTCTCTATCCAATAATCAGGACGATACCAATTTGAATTGTCCGAAAATCTTTTTACAAGATAGCATATTTTTTAAAAAATCGCTCGTTTTTTGATAAAAATTTGTAAGACCTTACAAATTTTTAGGGGTTTTCTTGCAATTTAAGATTGTTTAGTGTATAATGACTAGGCGCCAATTGGCGCAATTATTTTGAAATAATTATGGCGGGTATCGCCAAGTGGTTAAGGCCCCGGATTGTGGTTCCGGTATACGTGGGTTCGAATCCCACTACCCGCCCCATTTAAAAAGACCCTATAAGGGTCTTTTTAAATATAATCTTACAACTGTTTCATCACCGCAAATATTGCGAACTTTTAGTCTTAGAGGTTTTTTTTCAGATTTTATTGTACCGTTCCAAAATTCTTTAGTCTTTTTACCGTTTACAATAACATAAGAGCTTTTATCAATTTTAAT
>CALVAW010000001.1 GCA_944325655.1 Candidatus Gastranaerophilales bacterium | reverse complement strand
GCTCTATCACCCAGCGCTTCTTTAAGTGCAATAATTTTATCTGCACCTGCATAATGTAGAGATGTCTTACCGTATTTATCCTGCATTATTGCGGCCTTTGCAAAAACTTCAGGTGATTTTTCACCTAATATTTCTGCAAAAGCTTCAATTTGTTTACTATTTGACAAATTAAGAATGGGAATATCACGTTCTTCAAGTAAAAAGGCTTCTAAGTCATCAGGTTTTGAAGCAAAAACTTTTTTAATATCTTCAACAGATGTTTCATTTGAAAAATCATCTTTAATTTTTGTTAATTTTTCTATAGCATGTAAAAAATTTAAAACCTCTTCTTTTCCTTTAAAAGATATTTTTGAATAAGCTTGTAATTGATTTAATGTAGGAGTTGTTAAATTTTGATTGGCAATTGAAGGTGTTACATTATTCATTTTATTCTTTTTAAAAGAATTTCTAACATTGTAGTAACTTATTTTATTTATTGCATCTATTTTCATTTATTTCCCTTTCTTAAATTAATTAATTATATAATGCTTGTGAAAAAAAATTTTTGCTATTAATTAAAATGTGTGAGAAATTTATTTATATTATTTAAAGTTATTTCCGTTTTTGGTATTTCAGGAATTTGTTCGTTTAATTTTTTTGGTTTTATACCTTCTTTACCCAACGCCCATCTGAATCCTGCTTGTAAACCTACACCGTTTCTTCCACCGTTTGTAATATAAACTTGAAAAAAACCGCTAAATTTTTCGCCCCAGCGTTTTTGAATTCCGGCTCCATATCTTACGTAGGGCTTTATTGATAAATCCGGCAAATAAACATCATTAGCTTTAAAATTTGTGCTGTCTAAAATATTCCAAGCAACAGAAACAGATATGTACGGTTGTAATAAGTTTTTAAAATTGCCTATAATTTTTATTTGAGGTTCTATATGAATGGCGTTTAGCGGTTTTGAGTTAATTGATACATCTGATGCGTATGTAAAATCAAAGGTATTAACGAACGTATAAGATGTCATTATATTTGGCTGCATTATAATTTTACTGTCCCACAGCGGAATATTTACCCCTGTTTTTTGCGCTATTCCTGCGCTCAACATTGTAAAATTGCTATTGTCAAAGTTTGTATGGGCTTTTGAGCTGTTTGCTCCTGCTGAAATACTCCAAAGCGAAAAAAAGTTATTTTTATAGAAAGCACTGCTTATAGCTATAAATCCCCCGTTATTATATATTCCTATTCCGTCATAAGCCTGATGTGAACCGCTATATCCCCCATATCCGCCATATAAATATTTCCAGCCCCTTTTTAAATTTAATAGTTTGCTCTCGCCGCCAAATATACTTCCGTAGCTTACGTTTGAAACATCAGCTCCTCCTCTTAAGGGTACTGTTTCAAATGTTGTAAAAGGTTTTAACCATATACCGTTATTTTGCTCCGGTATAGTTATAATTGGAGATATAAATTGGTTTTGATTGTTTGATGAAATTTTGTTATTGTTTTCAAGTGCAATTTTTCCTCTTTTATCAGTAATCATAACCATGTCCAGATTGGAAAATATATTATTGAATAAATCAACTTGAGCAAGGTATCCTGCTAATTGAGCTGCAGTAGCCGGAGCAAATATTCCGGAATTGAAATTTTTTCTTGTAAAATCAAAATGTCCGTTTGATGAATTGTAAGATGATAAATAATTATAAATAGGTGTTTGAATTGTTTGCGCATTATAATAAACCGAATCTTTAAGAACAGAATCCGCAAAAGGAATAGAAACATAGTTTGCTTTTGGAGCTCCGCTAAAAGCAAGATTAGGGATAAAAATACGTCCCGTTCCCGATAAGCTGGAAGCATTTATTGTATCCATGGAATTTGTATTAAAATCAACATCAGGATAAATATTAGATTGACCTGCAAGAGTTAAAATGCCAAAGTTTATATTGTTTATTTGATTATTTTGCATATTAAAATTAACATTATTTTCAAAGTTTGTCATTTTTGTATTGAAGTAACTGCTGTCTTTAAGCAGATTTACCGTACCTTCATTAAATGTAAAATTGCCGCTGTAATTTGAATTGTTGCCTCCGAGGTTTAATGTTCCGCTGTCGTTTTTATATATTTCGCCGCTTCCTCTTATTCCGTCAAGAATGTTTGTTGTTCCTTCTCCGTTAAAATTTATGGTGTTTATGTTAAATATATCGTTTTTCCCGCTTGTATCGTAATTATTTTTAAAAGTGGAATTAATAATTGTAAGCACACCTTCGTTTCCTATTGCTCCGCCTCTTGTATTTTGAGCTTCTATATAATTATTTTCAAAATTAGAATTTTCTATTACAATATTTCCGTTCATATAGTTATATATAGCTCCTCCTGAGGCATCAATGTCTGAATTTATGTAATTATTTTTAAATGTTGAATTAATTATTTTTAAATTTGAATTGTTGTGTATTGCTCCGCCGTATGAAAAGGAATCGGAACTACTTATGATGTGATTATTTGAGAAATAGCAGTCTTCAATATTCATAGTGCCGGTATTATAGATACTTCCGCCGTATGAATATGTATTTCTATCGTTTGCAAGTGCACTGTTGTTGTTAAAAATACTTCTTGAAATATTTGCAATTGCATCTCTGCCGTTATATATAGCTCCTCCGTATGATACTGCAGAACCATCAGTATAATTATTATTAAAAATTGAATCGGATATGTTTATTGTGTTTTCTCCGGCTTCATTTCCGATTGCCCCTCCTTCTGCGTTAGCACCATAGGTATAGTTGTTGTCAAAAAGAGAAGATTTAATATTAACGGTGCCTTCATTCATGTTATAAACTGCTCCTGCTACGGCAAAATTGCTTCCTTGGGAATTGGCGTAATTTCCGCTAAAGGCACTGTTATCTATGTTGGTAGTCCCGTTTGTGTTATAGATGGCACCTGCAAAATATGAGTTATTATATACTTGTCCTTTGCAATTTATAATTTTTAAACTATTGAAATCACTTCCTTCGCTTAATACAAATCCGCCAAAAATATCTTTTCCGTCTATGCTGTAATTATCCCCAAGAAAAGTTAGGTCTTTGGTATAGAAACTATTTCCTATTGATTCATCAGAGATTAAATCATTGGTTAATGTAATAGTGTCCCCGCTTGTACTTTGTGTTCCTGAAAGTATAAGTTCATTAAAGTTATTTACATATATATTGTTGGCTTGAGCTTCTAATGAGGCAATGGCTATAAGAATAACAAATAAAAATTTTATTTTCATTTGTTAATAATATTAATCTTTTATATAGGTTTAAATTAGACAAAAGGTTAGTCTTGTTTTCTTATTCTTACTTTTAATTTCAAAATTTTATTGTTTTCAGTATCCGTTATTTGAAAAATGAAGTTTTCGTCCTCAATTTCATCATTAACTTTTGCCATTTTTCCGAATTTTTTTATAAAATATCCGCCTATTGTGTTGATATTTTCATCTTCTTTTAGATTAATTTTAAAATAATCTTCAAATTCATCTATTCTTGTTTTGCCTGAAATTTCGTATTCTGTGTCATTAATTTTTTTGATTAAATCAATATCTTCGTCATCAAATTCATCTTGAACTTCGCCAAAAATTTCTTCTAAAACATCTTCGTGGGTTATTAAACCGCTTGTTCCGCCAAATTCATCCAGAACTATAGCCATTTGTGAATGTTTTTTTTGAAATTCCATATTTAATTTTTCTATCGGCATAGTTTCGGGAATGTATAAAGGTTTTCTTAAAATTTCGGAGATTTTTACTTCTTGATTATTTACTATTGGTAAATATAAGTCTTTCATGTGTAAAAATCCGATTATATGGTCTAAGTCGTCTTTATATACCGGATATCTTGTAAATTGATTTTCAATTATTACTCTATTTAATTCTTCCGTTGTTATATCTTCGGATATGCATACCATTTCCATTCTTGGTATCATTATTTGTGATGCATTTAGCTCGGAGAATTTGAACACATTTTGGAGCATTTCTGCTTCTTGTTCTTTTAAAACCCCTCCTTTGCAACTTGCATCTATTAACATATTTAATTCTTCAGTGCTGCAAGCTCTGCTTTTTTCATTGGCAGGCTCAATTTTTAAGAGTTTTAAAAGAAAATTTCCTAATCCGTTTAATAAAACTATCATTGGTGCGAACAGTCTTGTTACAACATACATTGGTTTTGCAACGAATAAAGTAGTGCTTTCAGGATACTGCAGCGCTATTGATTTAGGCATTAATTCTCCGATTACAACATGTAAAACCGTAATTACCGTAAAGGCTACGGCCACAGCTATGGTATGAGATGCAATTGTGTCATAATTTCCGGGTAAGAAATTAAATAAAGGCAACAAAACTTTTGCCAAGGTGGATTCTCCGACCCATCCAATACCAAGACTTGCAATTGTAATGCCCAGTTGTATTGCAGCTATGTATCTGTCTATATTTTTTACTGCATCCAGTGCCAATTTAGCGTCAAAATTTCCTTCGTTTGCAAGCTGGCAAATTCTTGTTTTTCTGACTCCTACAAGCGCAAATTCGGCTGCAACAAAAAAGCCGTTTATAAAAAGTAAAAGTACTATAAAAATCAGATTAAAAGAAATTTTTAAATCCATTTATTTCCTATATTAGCTATGTAGTTTGATGATAATATAAATTTTGTTTATTTGCAAACTGCTTTATTTTTTTAAATAAATAAGTTGGAATTTGCTTTTTGTGATTCCGTTATATATTTTGCAACACCTCCTATTTCAACTCCTTCAATAAGCTCTTCTTCTTGAATACCCATAACATCCATAGACATATTGCAGGCGATAAATTTTATATTGTTTTTTTGTGCCTGTTTGATTAGCTCGCTTAAAGTTAAAATATTTTTGTTTTTCATAATTTTCTTCATCATTAAAGAGCCTATTCCAAGCATATTCATTTTTGAAAGAGTTAGCTTGTCTGCTCCTTTTGGCATCATAAAATCAAACATTGCATCTATAAAGGTTTTTTTGGTTTTTATGTTTTGTTTTTTCAGAATATTTAACCCCCAAAAAGTAAAAAACATAGTTACATCTACCCCTGCTGCTTTTGCGCCGTTTGCTATTATAAAGGATGCAAGTGCTTTATCTAAATCATCGGAAAAAACGACAATAGTTTGAGAGTTTAAATTTTGTGCTTTATTGGTTATGTTGCTTCCTTTTTGAATAGTTGCGATAATTTTTTTATCTTTTTGTTCTATATTTAAAAGACTGTTTCCTGTAGATTCGCACCAAGCGGCTACATCGGATTTAAAACCTCTGTCAGTTACCGTAATTTCATACACATTTCCGTCTGTTCCGTTTTCTATTGTACTTGAAAGCTTCATTATGGGTCCCGGGCATTGCATTCCGGTTGCATCTATTTTAAATACATTATTTATGGATTCGATTTTTCCTGCAAGAACAGGTGTTTTGACTTTTTGTTCTGTGTTTCTGGTGAATTCTTTATATAGTTCAAAGCCTCCGGCAAAGGAATAAACGTTATTGTATCCGTTTTGCATTAATATTCTTGATGCACAATAGCTTGTATATCCGGTATTACAAAATAAAATTACTTTTTTATTTTTTGGAATTTCGTCCATCCTGTGTCTAATTTCATTAATGGGGATATTTACAGCGTTTTTTACGGTATTTGTTTTAAATGATATTTCAGGGCGAACGTCTATTAATAAAGAATTTTCAATATCTTCCATATATGCAGGTTTTATGTATCCTCTAAGGATATTATCAGCATTCATTCCAAGAAGGTTTATAGCATCTTTTGCAGAGGAATATGGCGGTGCATAGCATAATTCCGCATCTATCATATCTTGAATGTTTCCTTTATTTCGCATTATGGCAGAAATTACATCTATTCTTTTTTCGACGCCCTCTTGTCCTGCCGCTTGTGCGCCAAGGATTTCTCCCCTTTTGTTAAATAATAATTTATATATAGTTTGGGTTGAGTTGGGATAGTAACCTGCATGGCTTCTTGCAAAAAGATATGTCTTTGAATATTCGATATTTTTATTTTTCAATTGTTTTTCATTATTTCCGACGCTTGCTAAGGTCAGATTGAAAATTTTTATAACTGATGTTCCTTGTGTTTTTTTATATGTTGTTTTTATATTCGAGATGTTATTTGCTATAATTCTTCCTTGTCTGTTTGCAGGGCCTGCTAATGGTATTAACACTTCTTCTTCGGATATGAAATCTTTTACTTCTATATTATCTCCGGCGGCGTATATATTGTCATCGGATGTTTGTAAAAATTCGTTTACTTTTATTCCACGATTTACTTTTAGTCCCGCTTCCTTTGCAAGTTTTATTTCCGGTCTTACTCCAATAGCTATGACAGCTATATCATATTCTAATTCTTTGTCGGAGTTTAAAATTACTTTATTATCTTTAAATTCTTTAATTCCATCGGATAATATCAGATTTATACCATTTTCTGTCATTTCATTTTGTGCAAAAGCTGCAATTTCAATATCAACCGGAGGCAAAATTTGTTTTCCGAGTTCTGCAAGGTTAACTTCAAGCCCCATTTCAATAAGATTTTCCGCAATTTCTATTCCTATAAAGCCGCCACCTGCTATTATCGCTTTTTTGCAATTTTTTTCTTTAATATAATTTTTGATTTTATCCGCATCATTTAGAGTTCTTAAAGTAAAAATATTATCTTTATCTATTCCTTTGAAATCAGGAATAAAGGGGGCTGAACCTGTTGTTATAACAAGTTTATCATAGTTTATTTTTTCGTCGTTTTGCAAAATAACAATTTTATTTTCTCTGTTAATTTTAATAACTTCCGAATTTAATCTGACATCAATATTAAACCATTCTTTAAATTTTTCGGGATTTGAAACCAGGATTTTTTCCCTGTCGTTAATTATATCTGATATATAGTAAGGTAACCCGCAATTGGCAATTGAAATTTCGTTTGTTTTTTCTAATATTAAAATTTCCGCTTTTTCATCTAATCTTCTTAATCTTGCTGCGCAGCTTGCACCTGCTGCTCCTCCGCCTATTATAACTGTTTTCATTTTTTTCCTTTATTCAAATAATTCTAACTTTAATATTCTCGGATTGTTTTTTAGTCTTTCAGGGTCAATATAATCTGATTTATAATCAAATTTTTCTATACCTGTTTGTTTAAATATTTTATAAAAATATTCGTTTGCATTATTTATTCCTATAGTAGAGTATATTTCTTCCATTCTCTTTTTAACAAAATCTAATCCTCTTTTGTCGTTTAATGTTTCTTCATCTGTTTTTCTATTATATTCCATTAATTTACCGATGTTAAGAGCAACTGCATGCCCATGGGGTAAGCCGTATTTTGTTGTGATTGAATAAGACATTGCATGGGCTATTGTAGTTCTTGAAATATTAATTGCCCTTCCCGCTAAATTCGAGGCAAGCATCATGTTTTCCGCATATTTTGATTCTGTTGAATTTACGTATTGAACAAGATTATCTCTGCATAATTCAATTGCTTTTTTTGCATATTTTCTGCTTTCTTGTGTTGATTTTGTTGCAAAATATGATTCGATTGCTTGTGAATATGCATCAAGTGCAGTTACAGCTTTTAGGTATTTTGGATTATTTTCTGTAAATTGACTGTCTGCAATTGCTATATCAGGTAATATTACAGGGTTGTCTAATGATTTTTTTATGCCTTTTTCATAATAAACCGCAAATTGAGTAGCTTCCGCCCCTGTTCCTGCGGTTGTCGGAATTGCAACCAATTTTAAATTTAATTTTTTTTCAAATTTAAAAAGTTTTGCAAAATCAATGACGCTTCCTCCGCCGATGGCAATAATTATGTCAAAATCGAAATTATCTTTGAAAAAGTTTATTGCTTTTTTAACATCCTCAATTTTTGGATTTGTTGAAAAATCGTTATAATATACGGAATTTTTCAGATATTTTTTTACAATTGGTTCTATTTTTTCAAAAGATTTTTTACCGCAAAAAACAAGAGGTTTCAAAAAATCGATATTTGAAAGTTCTTTGATTGCTCCTTTATATACATAATTAGTGTTCATTTAATTTCTCCATAAAATTTTTTTTATTTTCCTGAGGAGTTTCTTTTGGACGAGGTAAATCTTTGCCGTCTTGAGGTTTTATTTTTATCTCAAGAAAAGAAAGTTCTTTGTTTTTTATAAATTCAGGCAGAATTTTTTTAAGTTCTATGAGAGTTTCGACGCTATATGTTTTTTTATATCCGGCATTTTTAAAAATTTGAGAAAAATTCATTACAGAGGCACTTGTAGGTTGAGCTCCAACGGAATCATGCACTAAATTATTTAATAAAATGTGTTTAAAATTACAAGGAGATTTTTCGGCTATTGTGCTTATTATTCCCATGTGCATTAAAAGAGCCCCGTCCCCATCTATACAAATGATGTTTTTGTTTTTCTTGTTTAGAGCTATTGCAAGCGCAATTGAGCTGTTGTGTCCCATTGAGCCTATTGTTAAAAAGTTTTTGGAATGATTTTTTGAATTTTTATATAACTCTCTTGAAATGTAGCCCGTTGTTGAAACAAAGAAGGAATTTTCAGGCGCTGATTCCAATATTGCTTTGATTGCTTCTTGTCTTGTTAATTCAAAATTTGAAAATATTTTTTTGTTATTAAAATTTTCTGTGTCAAAAGTATTTTTTTTGACTATAAAAGCAAAAGATTTATTTGTTTTTTTCATGTATTTTTTTGCTTTTATTATTTGAGTTTTTGCTTTATCTAAATTGTCAGATAAGATTTCGTTTTTTAAATTAATACAATTTAATATTTTTTTTGTTAAAAGTCCTTGTTTATAGTGTTGCGGTTCGTCTTTTGTGTTTGGTTCGCCCCGCCATCCGATAATTAATAACAAGGGAATTTCATAAATGTCGGCTAAAGATAAAATCGGATTAATGCAATTTCCTAGTCCCGAGTTTTGCATATATATGACGGGAATTTTACCTGTTGAAAGGTAATGTCCGCACCCCATTGCAATTGCATTTCCTTCGTTTGCTGTAATGGTATTTTTTTTATCGAAAATTTCGGAACAAAAAGATTTTAAAAGACTGTCAGGCACTCCGAAAAAGGTATCAAAATCATAATTATTCAATATATTTATAAAGTCCGATGCTTTCAATTTTAATTTCCTCCGGGGATAAGGGTTAATATATCTTTTATTTTCATACAATATTCGTCGGAAGCTTCTTTACATCTGTGATTTTTCAGTATGCTTTTTGCGCAATTCAACATAGCGGGATATGCCGCTCTTAAAAGATGATTTGCATATATTACAATGCTAATACCGTTTTCAATTAATTCTTTTTCCGATATGTTGCAATATGATGAAGGAACAACTACAAGAGGTTTTTTATTTTCCAATGCGTTATAAATTTTTGCAAATTCTTTTACTTCATCAAAGGTTTCTTTTCTGGAATGTATCATAATTCCGTCGGCTCCGGCTTCAAGATATGTTTTTGCTCGATTGATTGCATCTTGTATGCCTTTTTCCAATATTAAACTTTCTATTCTTGCTATAATCATAAAATCATCTGTAAGCTGGGCTTGTTTTCCTGCTTTTATTTTTAGCGCAAAATTATTGGGGCTATCTTGGTATTGTTCAACTTCGGCTCCAAAAAGAGAGTTTCTTTTCAATCCTGTTTTGTCTTCGATTATTACTGCACTTACGCCTAGTCTTTCAAGAGTTTTAACCGTAAAAACAAAATGCTCGCGAGGTCCGCCGTTATCTCCGTCATAAATTATCGGTTTAGTTGTTATATCTATGATATCATTTAAAGTCGCCATTCTGGAAGGAGCATCAAGGTATCCGATATCAGGTTTTCCTTGTGCTGCGGATTGGGTTAGTGAGGATATCCAAATTCCGTCAAATTCAATTTTTTTTCCGTTTTCTTCTACAAAGGCATTTTCTGCTATAAGTCCGCTCAGTCCGTTGTGAGCTTCGATTATTACGGTTAAGTCTTTAGAATTCAAAAGACGTTTTAATCTTTTTCCTCTTATTTCGGGAGTAGTTCCCACTTCTTTTAAAATTTTATTCAGTTTTGTTGAAGATATTCCTTCTGTATAAGGAATATCGATAACCTTGCCACCCCATTCTTTCATTACTTCAATTATTTTTTTTCTTGTTTGAGCTTGAACTCCGGTTTTCCAATCGTCTCCATGGAGAACGTAGTCAGGCTTTATTTTTAGCAGATTTGGAACATAATCGAGCGTTTCTTGCGCTATAACCATATCAACGCCTTTTACGTTTTTTACCACTGTTTTTCTTTGCTCAAAAGTCATATAAGGAAGTCTTTTATAACTTGCAATTGCCTTGTCTGTTAGAAGTCCTATTATAATTTTACCCCCGCCTTCATCGGATAAAATTTTTCTTGCTTCATTTATTATATTTAAGTGTCCGGGGTGTAATAAATCGGCACTCATACCTATATAAATTTTTTTCATTTTAAACTCCGAGTAATCATAATTTATCTATCTTTAAATAATACCTTATTTATATTGCAATAACAATAATTGTATAGTATCTTTAAAATGTTAGCGGGGTTTATATATGTCTGAAGATTTTAAAACTTATCTTGATAGTATTAAGTACGAAAAGTATTTAAAGAAACTTAAAAATAAATTAAAAAATAAAAAAATAATAATATATGGAACCGGAAGTTTTTTTAAGTATATAAAAGAAAATTATGATTTTTCCGGATTGAATATTATCGGTATTTCGGATATGAAATTTGATGAAAAAGATGAAGGTAAAGATTTTTTGGGGTATAAAATGATTCCAAAAAATAAAATCGTAAGCTATAATCCGGACTATATTTTGGTTGCTACTTTGAAATATATAAGTATTGTTGAAGATTTTGAAGTTAATATTTTGAATAAAACAAAAATTAAAGTTTTGCCGCTTGCAAGAATGCCCTTTTTGAAATTAATTAAAGAAATTTGGAACAGATAATATAATTTTGGAGAGCATATATGCTTGATTATAAAGAGTATCTTAATAATATTGGTTTTGAAAAATATTTTCAAAAATTAAAAAGAAAGCTTAAAAATAAAAGTATAGTAATATACGGGGCGGGTGAACTTTTTAAATATATTAATAAAAATTATAATCTCTCAGATTTGAATATAATAGGAGTTTCGGATTTAAGATTTCATAATGACGACAAAAATAAAGATTTTATGGGCTATAAAATAATTTTAAAAGATGAAATTGTTGATTATAAACCTGATTATGTTGTTGTTGCTACCTTGAAATATATCAGTATAGTAGAAAATTTTACGGTTAATTTATTTGATAAAACAAAAATAAAAACCATTCCTCTTGCTAAAAGAAAATTATGGGATTTAATTAAAGAAATTTGGGAAGGATAGAATGTATATACCTTATGATAAGATTTTTAGTACTCTTGCGCTTTTTGTTAATGTCAAATTTGGTGTAAAATTGAAAAAATTTGGGCAAATGCTAAAAACCAAGAGTAATTTAAAGTATATTTGTAAAAACAAAAAAGTTGTCTTAAAAAAAATAAAAGAAAAATTATTAAAAAAAGAAAAAATAATTGTTGCTTTTTATATCTATGATGAAACAAAATGGAAATCCCAGAGCATATATGATCTTTTGGATAATGATGAAAGATTTGTGCCATATATTTTTGTTTCTAAAAATTGTTCTCCTGAAAATAATATGAATTTTCAGAATAAGGATGATATAAAAAAAGTTTATAATTTTTTTAAAAACAAAAATATGAACGTTTTTTATGCCTATGATTTTGAAAATGATGATTATATTCCCTTAGATAAAATGCCGATTAAACCCGATATTGTTTTTTATTCTCATCCTTGGTATATATTTGAAACTCAAGGTCCTGTTATGGTTTCAAATTATGCAATAACTTGTTATATACCATATTTTATAGCAACATCGGTTTCTCCGATTGAATATTATACGAGATTTCATCAGTATGTTGAAAATCATTATGTTTTAAATGATTTAATTAAAAATTATTATGCTGAAAATATGGATAATAAAGGTAAAAATTTAAAATCTGTCGGTCATCCTATGCTTGATTATTTTTATTTGAATAAAGATAAAAAATTTGAAAATAAAAATTATGTAATATATGCTCCTCATTGGTCAGTTGATAAAAATAATAATCTTCATTGGGGTACTTTTTTAGATTTAGGGTATAAAATTTTAGATTATGCTAAAGCTCATCCTGAATTAAATTGGGTGTATAAGCCTCACCCTTGTCTTGAAAGTTATTTGATAAAAAATAATTATTATTCTAAAGACGAGGTTGATTTGTATAGAAAAGGCTGGACAGATCTCGGACAGATTATGGAAACAGGCGATTATCTTGATTTATTTATGCAATCAACAGCTCTTATTACCGATTGCGGTTCATTTGAAACGGAATATTTTTTAACTTTAAAACCTTTAATACATTTAAAATCAAAAATCGATCCCACACCTTTTAATCCTTCCGTAAGCAAAATAGTTAAATCTTGTTACGAAGCTGAGACTTATCAGGATTTGGAAAAGATTTTGGATGAGGTAATAGTTAAACATAATGATTATAAAGCACTTGAAAGAAAAAAAGTGTACAGGGAGATGGGATATCAAAATAATTATGCTGCAAAAAATATTTTGGAGGATATTTTAAATTGCCTGAAATAAGCGTAATAACACCATTTTTCAACAGTGAGAATTTTCTTGAACAGTGTATTTCAAGTGTAGTTAAACAAAGTTTTTGTGATTTTGAAATGATTTTAATAAACGATGGTTCAACGGATGATTCTTTAAAGACAGCGCAAAAATTTTTAAAAGACGATAGAATAAAGATTTTTTCAAAAGAAAATGAAGGTCAAGGCGTTGCAAGAAATTATGCTCTAAAAAAAGCGCAAGGAAAAATTATTGTATATCTTGATTCGGATGATTGGCTTGAAGAAAATGCCTTATTTAAAATATATGATAAATTCAAAAAGGATAATCCGGATATTATATTTTTTAATGCTTATAAGTTTTTTGAAGAAACAAAGCAAAAAAACGAATACAGATTTATAGACCCTTATTTTTTAAGATTTGGCGAAGAAGTATTTTTCAAAGATGAAGTTACAGATATACTTTTTGAGACAAATGGCTTGCCTTTTAAAGCATATAAAAAAGATTTTTTGGTTGAAAACAATATAAAATATTCAAACACGAGATTTATAGAAGATTCTGAATTTTATATAAAAGCACTTTTGTGTGCAGATAAAATTTGTTGTTTAAATGAGTATTTAGTGAATTATAGAATACATAAGCAATCAACAACTTTTACTTTGAATAAAAGAATTGCAACTATAAAAAATACATTTTTTGCTTGTGAAAATGTTTTAAAAAGTTCGGATAGTTTTAAAAATAAAAAAATTTTGAACTCTTTTTTGACAAACAGAATAAAACAGCTGTTCTATTATTTTTCTATTTGCAATAAAGAAGACAGAAAGAAGTATTTTTGTATGTTCAAAATTATTGCAAAATATATAAAAAATACTTATTCACTTGATTTTATTCAGGAAAATACTCAATATTTAAAGCTTAATGATATAATTGAAAAAAGTTATATAATGTATGAGTTTAGAAAACAAATGAGACTTACGCTGTTATTTTTAAAACATTACTTTTAAAAGGAAATAAAATGAAGCTTACGACGTTGATTAAAACAATAAATACCGCAAAAAAAATTTATAATAAAATTGTGCCTTATTTTTTACAAGATATTTTAGTCAGAAAGTTTGGACAGGGTACATATTTATCTCAAGTTGAATTTCATATAGTTGACCATTGCAATTTGAATTGTGCTCATTGTAATCATTTTACACCATTAGCAAGTGAAAATTATTGTAAAATTGACGATATAGTAGATGATTTTAAAAAATTAAAAATAATTTTTGATAATATAGGCAAAATTTTTATAGTCGGCGGAGAGCCGTTATTGCACCCTGAGCTTTTAAAAATATTAGATCCTTTGAGAAATTTATATCCAAACAGTGAAATTATAATAATTACTAACGGGATTTTGCTTGATAAACAAAAAGAAGAATTTTTTGATGCTTTAAAAAAATACCATATTGCTCTTTCTATGACACATTATCCGATTAAAGTTGATTACGAGGGATGGATTAAAAAATTGGATGAAATGGGAATAAAGGCATATTATTTCAGTTTGGATAGAAATAAAATGCGAAAACAAAACCTTAATTTAGAAGGAAGCAGTAATAAAGAAAAGGCGTTTTTAAAATGTCACGAAAAAAACTGCCATTTTTTAAGAGACGGTAAGTTATATGTTTGTACACCCGTACCAAATATATGTTTTTTAAATAAATATTTTAATCTTGATTTTAAAATTAAAAAAACTGATTATATTGATTTAAACAAAGTAAAAAGTGCTTCATACATTAATGCGATATTTAAAAGACCTATTAATTTTTGCAGATATTGCAACGATAAGGAAATTGAATTTGATAAATATAAAATATCAAAAAAAGAGTTATCGGAGTGGGTTAAGATATAGTTATAATATTGTTGTATAAGTCTGAAAAATTATCAAAAATATATTTTGCATTATTTTTGATGAGAAACGCACGTGTTTTATAACCCCAAGAAACGCTATAGCATTCAATGCCTGCGTTTTTCGCTGTTTGTATATCTACTTCGCTGTCTCCTATAAATAAAGTTTCTTTTTTTGATACGTTAAAACTTTTCATAATATATAATAAACTTTTAGGGTCCGGTTTTTTCGGAAAATCGATTGTTTCCCCCATAGATATGTCAAATATATCTTTGAAAAATAATTTTGATAATTTTTTAACTTCTATATCCGGCTTATTGGATAAAATAGCCAGCCTTAATTCTCTTTTTTTTAGTTTTGATAAGGTTTTTACAGCATTTTTATATGGTTTTGTTTTGTTTATGGAATTTTTTGAATAGTGTTGTTGAAATATTTTATAACATTCGTCAATTTTTTCAGTATTTTCTCCCACTGAACGAACTATTAGCTTATATATTCCGTTTCCTACAAATTCTCTTATCTCATCAAGACTTCTTTTTCTTAAGTTGCATTTTTCAAGAGCGAAATTCACACTGTCAGTTAAATCTTCAAGTGTATATAAAAGAGTTCCGTCTAAATCAAATATGAGTGCTTTAATTTTCATTTTTTTAGTCCTTTTTGCGTATGAAAAATGTTTTAAAGTCATTACAATTATTTACAAAGATGATATAATTTTATTGTAGTGTGGAACAATGTACATTATAGTATAATCATACGGATATGATAAGATAAAAGGATTTATTATTATGTCAACAACTATTACCGGTGTAGGCTCAGGTTTCGATATAGACGGATGGGTGTCTCAGTTGGTTTCAGCCAAACAGACATCTCTTTTGACTCCCCTTCAAACAAAGTTAACAACTCTTCAGAATAAAAGTACTGCCTTGGATGAATTAAAGGGCAAATATTCAACTTTGCAATCGGCACTGCAAACTTTTACAAGAACAATATATGATTCTACATCTGATATGTGGTGCAATACTACTATTAATTCTTCTAATTCCGCTTATGCAACTGCAACTTCTTCAGGTAATGTTGCAAGTGCTAATATCGAACTTCAAATTGAGCAAATTGCAACTGCGACCAGTGCAAAAAGTGTTAACAGTTTAGGTACTATTTCTAAAACCAATATAGAAAATGCAAAATTTACAAATCTTGCAAACGGACAGGCTACATCCGGCAATTTTACAATGTTTTTAAACGGTAAAGAATATGAAATAGAAATAGATTCTAAAGATACCGTTAAAAATGTTATGGATAAAATTTATGATGCTACAGGCGGAAAAATACAGGCAAGCGTTGACGATGCCGGTAATTTTTCAATTAAAGCATACAAAGAAGAAATAGGACAAGACGGCGCTAAAAGTTTTGTAGTGGATGAAAGTGCTGTTTTGTCTCTCGGTTCAAGTTCAGATGAGTCCAATCTGGCATCGGCGCTTAAACTTCATGATAAAGAAGGTACATATAGCTATACAAGCTCTTATCCGGTTTCAACGGTTAATACAAAATCCGCTATGGCAAGTGCTGAGTCGGGACTTGGAGAAATAAAGTTTTTCGATGAAAATGGCGACCCTGCAAAATCCGGCACGATAACAATTAACGGAGTAGATTTTGAAATAGATGAAAATACTTCTTTAAACACTTTAATATCAAGAATAAACGGCAATTCGGAAGCAAATGTTAAAGCAAGTTATGATTCTCTTACAAACAAGCTTATTTTAACTTCTACGGAAACAGGTCAAAATAATATCAGTTTGACCGAATCCGGCACAAACTTGCTAAATGTTCTCGGTTTCACTACAGGAGAAGGTGAAGATGAAGTTTTAGCGCAAGGTTCTCAAACCTTGGGACAAAATGCTATAGTTTATATTAACGGGAATAAAGTTATTTCAACTTCAAATACTATTACAGGAGAGTCTTCCGGTATAGCCAATCTTTCTATTACCGTTAAAAAGCCGACAAGCGACTATTCTAACAATAAAGATGATGAAAAAAATATTACTTTGGACATTCAACCTGACTATACAAAGGTTAAAGAAGCTTTAACCAAGTTTGTTGACGCATACAATGATGTTGTAACGACTACGAAATCTATGTCGGGCTCTGAAGGTGCAATCGGACATGATTCAACCTTGAATTCTATTTTAAGTTCAATTCGGGGTCTAACTTCTGAAGTCAGTGATAATGACGGTATGTATTCAATGTTGGCTCAGATTGGAATTTCGGCGTCTTCCAGTGATACAACCAAACTTACAATAGATGAAAAGAAACTTGATGAAGCATTAACCAAAAATTTTGATTCCGTAAAATTGCTTTTATCTGATGGTTATACAAGCAAGGTTGATAATGGTCTTTTTGATAAATTATTGGCTGATGTGTCTGCTGTTTTGGATGTTGAAAACGGTTACTTTAGTCAAAAATCAACCAGTATCGAATCTCAAATAACATCTATGAACAGCAGAATTGAAAGAGCAAATACCAAGATTGCAAATTATGAAGCAAGAATAACAAAACAATTTAATGCAATGGATGCAACAATTTCTGCACTTAGTACTCAATTATCGTCGTTTCAGTCTTATTTCGGTTAAGATAAGTTCTTTATCTTTCCGGCTAATTGACCGCATGCAGCATCAATGTCTGCACCTCTTTCGAGTCTTATTGTGACTTTTTTTCCTGCTGCTTCCAATAAATATTTGAATTTTAGAATGTTATTTTTTTCGGGCTTTTTGAATTTATCTCCTTCAACAGGATTATAAGGGATTAAATTGATATTGCATTTTATATCTTTAAGGTATTCAATTAGCTCTTTTGCACATTCTTGCGTGTCGTTAAAATTGCCGATTAAAATATATTCTATTGTTATTCTGTCTTTTGTGGCATTGTTATACTCTTTGAGCGCATCGTGGAGTTCTTTAACGGTATATTTATTTTCAATGGGCATAATTTCTTTTCTTAATTCGTGCCTGGGGGCATGTAGTGATATTGCGAGTGTTGGAAGCAGGTTGTTTTTGGATAGGTCTATTATTTTTGGTACTAAACCACAGGTAGATATTGTTATTCTTCTAATTGAAATTTGAAGATTTTTGTTAATTAATTCCAAGGCTTTTTGGACATTTTCAAAATTGTCTAAAGGTTCACCCTGACCCATAAAAACTACATTTGTAATTTTAAGACCCGTATCAATTTGAGCATGAAGTATTTGAGATACAATTTCATGCGGCATAAGATTTCTCTTAAAACCGTTTTTTCCTGTTGCACAGAATTTGCATCCCATTTTACACCCAATTTGACTCGATACGCACATTGAAAGATTTGAGCGATTATCAAAGCGCATAAGTACTGTTTCAGCGCAATTACCGTCATTAAATTCAATTAAATACTTTATTGTTCCGTCTTTTGATATTTGTCTTGTTTTTATTTTAGAGTCTAAAATGGTGCAGTTTTCTTTTAAAAAAGTTCTGAATTCTTTTTTGATGTCTGTCATTTCGTCAAAATTGCCTGCATTTTTTGCCCAAATCCAAGAAAAAATTTGTTCCGCACGAAATTTTTTTTCACCTGCAGAAGTAATAAAATCAATTAATTCATCTTTTGAAAGTTTTGATAGAACTGTTTTTTGCATATTGAAATATTAACATAAATTAAAAATTATTAAATATGTGTTCTTGATTTGCTTGCAAAAATTTTTTGTTTAAAATAGAATGTATGTTGCCCGAAGTGGCTTTTGGTATGCCACAAGGAATAAAAAAAGGAGAAAAAAATGCCTAAAATGAAAACTCACAGATCAGCGGCAAAACGCTACAAAATTACAGGAACCGGTAAAATATTACGTCAAAAAGCCGGCAAAGGACACTTGTTGGCTCACAAAAGCTCAGCTAGAAAAATCAGACTTTCAGGTACAACTGAAGTTTTTGAAGGAAATTTGAAAATGATTTCCAAAGAATTACCGTATAAGAAGAAATTTACTAGATAGGAGCTATAAAAATGAGAGTCAAACGTGGTAATGTATTAAGAAAAAGACATAAGAAAATATTAAAATTAGCAAAAGGTTTCATAGGAGCAAGAAGCAGAATATTTAAAGTTGCAAATATTGCTGTTATGAAAAAGCTAAAATATCAATACAGAGACAGACGCAACCTTAAGAGAAATATGCGTGCGCTTTGGATTATAAGAATTAATGCTGCAGTTCGTGAATTGGGTTTAAGTTACTCAAAATTTATGAATATGCTTAAAAAAGCAAATATTCAAGTTAACAGAAAAATGTTGGCTGAGCTTGCTGCAAATGAACCTGATGCATTTAAAGTTCTTGTTGAAACAGCTCAAAGTGCAAAATAAAATTGAATAAAAAATACATAAAGACCGCATTTATTAGTTAATGCGGTCTTTTCAAATTTGGATGCTCTCTTTTTTTTGTGTGTGTTTTTTTACTCTCATGTCTCTCTTTCGTGTTTAATCTAAAAGTGCTTCCAAGATTGCTGCGTTCTTTGTTGCGAATGTATTTTCTCTCAACTTGGAACGATTAATGTAAGTTCTCAATGCTTCTCTGATTAGTTCGCTTCTTGTTCTGTTTTCGCCTTCTGCTACAGAATCGATTTGTGATAAAAATTTTTCGGGCATTGAAATTAGAACTCTTGCCATTTGTATTCTCCTTATTTCTGACTTATTTTTTATTTCGTACTTACATATATATAAAGTATATCGTTTTTAATAAATTGCTTTTTTTGAATTTAAAAATTAAAATTTTTGTAATATTTCTTAATACTTTTATAATTATATTGAACTAAATTAATTTAAAAAGGTAAATAAAGCTGACAAATGCTTTTTTGTCATTAATAGATAAAATATGAAAAATATTTTATTTTCTTTCTTTAAAAACAAAAATAAATGCACTCATAAAAATGCACTTTTGTATGCAAATGAAGGGTATTGTCCGGATTGCGGAAAATATCTGAAAAAAAAATACTATATTCTTCGTTGTGCTTCCTGCGATATAAAAAGAGAAGCAAGATTGGTCTGGGGTGAAATTGTGCCAAAAGATAAATTTTGTTCAAATTGCGGTGCAAGTGAATATTATATTGAAGAAATAGATAGTATTAATTTTATAGATGCCAGGTTTGCTATATGTATAAAAGAAATTGCAAATGAAATTAAAAATTTACATCCGGACACACAGATATGGGTAGAAGAGGGAGAAAAAATAAAACAAATCGGAACGAAATTATCCTAGTGCTCGAATTTCAACGTCCAGCTTGTCTTTAAATGTAGCAATAAGTTCTTTTTCTATGGGGTTATTTATATCTACCCAAAGATGGTTATTTGTAAGCATTTCATATCTTTTAATATTGTTAAATTCATCAGGTGCTTCAAAGTCAATTACAACAGGATTTTCACCTTTGTGTTTGGTTAATAATTCTTTTAGTAAGATATTTTCTTCTGCTGCAAATTCTTTTAAAAAATGCAAAGTAACAAGATTAACTTGTTCTATAGGTTTAACTTCTATAACAGAAAGGTTAATTTCTTCATCTCTTATGTTAACTTTTGCTTTTAAAATTGCTTTGTGTTCTGATTCGATTAACGCTCCAAAAGTTTCAACTATTTTAGGAAAAGCGACTATACCGATTCTTCCGGTTAAGTCTTCAATTTGTCCTGTTTTAATAAATTTTGAAGGGTCTTTTTTTGTCGGTTTTTGAGAAATTTGTGATAATAATCCGCAGATTGTAACAATTTCATCTTGTTTCGGATTTTCTAAAATATCTTCAATGGTTTGAGTGGTTATATATTTTAAAGTGTCTTTTATGGACGAAAGAGGGTGAGAGGTAACATAAATACCCATTAGTTCTTTTTCAAACATTTGAATTTGCGTGTCGCTAAATTCATCGTCTCCGCTTCCGTTTAATTTAAAAGTGGGGATGTTTAGCTCTTCTTGTTGCTCTTCGCCAAGACTGGAGAATAAACTTACTTGACCTGACATTTTAATTTTTTCATTGTTATGTACAAATTCAACCACATTGTCGAGATTATTTAAAAGTTGTTTTCTTGATTTTTCGATAGATGTAAATGCACCTGCTTTAATAAGGCTTTCCAGTGTTCTTTTATTCAAGCATTTGGAGTCAACCCTTGAGCAAAAATCAAAAAAGCTTTCAAAGGGTTTATTTTTTCTTTCTGTCTCAATTTGATTAATAACGGCTTCACCTACGTTTTTAATGGATGCTAAGCCAAAGCGAATATTTTTGTTATCGGGAGTGAATTGTGAATTAGATTTGTTTATATCAGGCGCCAATACTTCAATTCCTTGTGCTTGACATTGTAAAATGTATTGTTGGGTTTTATCTTTATTATCTGCAACTGAAGTTAGCATAGCGCACATATACTCAACAGGAAAATGTGCTTTTAAATATGCGGTTTGGTACGCAACAAATGCATAAGCGGATGAATGTGCCTTGTTAAAACAATATTTTGCAAAACTTTCAATTTGCTCAAATAATTTTGTTGCGCTATCGCTTGTCATTCCCTTTGAAGCCGATGCTTTTACAAATCTTTCTTTTTGCTCAGCCATTTGTTGAAGTTTCTTTTTACCCATCATACGACGAACCATATCGGCATCACCCAGTGAGTAGTCCGCTAATGTTTGAAAAATTTGCATAATCTGCTCTTGATACAGTATTGTTCCATACGTATCATTTAAAATATTTTCCAAAAGAGGATGTGCATATTCTATTTTTTGACGACCGTGTTTTCTGTCCACAAAATCATCAACCATTCCCGCCTCAAGCGGACCGGGGCGATATAGTGCAACAAGAGCGCCTAAATCTTCAAAGACGTTTGGTTTAAGTCTTTTAACCAATTTTTTCATTCCGCCGGATTCAAGCTGGAATACTGCATCGGTTTCTCCTTTGCTTAGAAGCTCAAATGTTTCTTTATCGTCAAGCGGAATATTGTTAATGTCTATTGTTTTTCCTGTTCTTTCTTTGATTAAATCAAGAGCATCTTGAATAATTGTTAAGGTTTCAAGTCCCAGAAAGTCCATTTTTAACAGACCGAGTTTTTCTATGCCTGCCATCGGATATTGTGTTGTTGCCGCTTTTTCTTTAGATAGTGCTACGGGTATTATTTCATCCATCGGGCGCGGGGCAATAATTACACCTGCTGCGTGTGTGCCTGTTTGGTTTTTTAAACCTTCCATGTGCAAAGCTTCATCTACGAGGCTTTGAACTTGTGAATTTTCATCACACAATTTTTTAAGCTCCATGCCATCTAAAAGTGCTTCTTTTAATTTTGTACCCGGAGCATTAGGAACCATTGCAGCCCAGGCATTTGCTTGAGAAAAAGGAATGTCATATACTCTACACACCGCTTTAAGAGCTGCTTTTGCCGCGAGTGTGCCAAAAGTTATAATTTGACATACATGGTCTTTACCCCATTTGTCCGAAACATAATCGATTACTTCTCCGCGTCTTCTTTTGCAAAAATCTATATCGATATCGGGCATGGATATTCTTTCCGGGTTTAAAAATCTTTCAAACAAGAGATTATGGTATATCGGATCAAGTTCGGTTATTCCCAGTGCATAGGCAACAATTGAACCTGCTGCGGACCCGCGGCCCGGACCTACCGGAATTTTATGTTCTTTAGCCCAATTTATAAAGTCCCAAGTTAAAAGAAAATAAGCCGGAAAACCCATTTTAAATATAACGCTTTTTTCATATTCATAGCGCTCTAAAATTGATTGACTTAAAGGTTCTCCATACCGTTTTTTTAGACCTTCCAAGCAAAGATAATTAAAATATTCTTCTTCATTATAGCCGTCAGGACAAGGATATTTTGGCAGATATTCTTTTGTTTTTCCAAACTCCAATTTATCCATTTGAAAATCGACTTTGTTAGCAATTTCTACCGTATTGTTTATACATTCATTGAAATATTCTTCATCCATCCAAGAAAATGCTTGTTTTAGTTCGTCAACAGTTTTAACATAAAATTCGTTTACTGAAAATTTAAATCTGTCGGGGTTTGATTTTGATGATTTGGTTTGTTCGCACAGCAATGTATCATGCCAAGCTGCATCTTGTGCTTTTAAATAGTGCGAATCATTTGTAATTACTGTTTTTATATTTAATTCTTTTGCAATTTCAATTAAGAAAGGGTTTGATTCTTTTTGTTCTCTTAAACCATGGTCTTGAAGTTCAATATAATAGTCGTCTTTAAATAATTCTTTGTAATATTTTGCTCTTTTTATAGCTTCTTCTTTATTTCCATCCAGAAAGTGCTTTGCAACTTCTCCTTGGATACATGCTGAAAGACATATTAAATCGTCTTTGTATTTTTCTAATAATTCATGGTTAATTCTGGGTTTATAATAGTAGCCTTGAGTTGTTGCAATTGAATCTAATTTACATAAATTATGATATCCGTTTTGATTTTTTGCAAGCAATACAAGATGATACATTGTTTTTTTAGATCTGTCTTCTATTACATCTCCATCGCATATATAAAATTCACATCCCAATATTGGTTTAACTGCTTCAATTTTTTTCTTTAATTCTTGTTCGCTTTCATCCAGCATGTGGGAAAGCATTTCATTTTTTGCAATAAACATATCCGCACAGCCATACATCACACCATGGTCTGTAATAGCGATTGCAGGCATGTCGTTTTGTGCTGCATATTTGTAGAACTCGGGTATTCTTATCGCCCCGTCCAGTAAGGAATATTCTGTATGTATATGTAGAGGAACATACTTCATGGTTAAATTTTAGCACAGAAAAACAGCATGTTATTGTCGGTTTTAATTTATGTTAATTTATTTTTTTTAAATATGCCCTTACATCGTCTGTAATTATCATTTTTGGGTGTTGATTGATAAATTCGTCAAATATTGCTTTTGCTGCTGTTTTATTTCCTGTTTGATAATAAATTAAACCTGCTATAATTCTGTTATATGGATTTGTGTTATCTTTTAGTGCTTTTTGCAGCTCTTTTTGTTCTGTATATGTTTTAATACAAGATTCTACATAAGCTTCATAGTACGTCATATTTATGCAATCTTTATTTATTGCTCCTTTTAGAAATCTTTTTGCTTGTTCATATTTTTCTAATTTTATAAGACATCTTCCCATGTTATAAAGGTATGTTGCGCTTTCGGGTGAATCATAAGTTAAATTGTATGCAATCTCATATTCTTTTAATGCCGAAATGTAATTTTTTTCTCCAAAGTATATATTTCCCATATTCGAATGTGTTCTTGCGTTTTTTTTCGCATCAATTTTTTGCCATTCATAACCATCCAATCCCCTTGTCGAGGAATATGCGACAGCCGGCACTAAAAGTAGACAACTTAATATTATCAATATTTTATAGTTCAATTTCATAATTTTCTTTTGCAAAAAAGATGTTTTCGTTCATATTTGAAAATTCTTTTTCTAATATAGAGAGTTTATTGTCGTCATATTCGGGGTCATAGTGAAAGAAAAAGAGTTTTTTTGCTTTTGCGGATTTGTAGTTTTCTATTGCCATTTCAAATGTTGAATGTCCAAATCCTTGCTTTGGTTGTATCGGGTTAATGTAGTCCTGATAAGTATATTGCGCATCATGAATTAAACAATCCGCACCGTATGCAAATTGTATAAATTTTTTGTCGGCTCCTATATAACTTTCTTTATCTGTTGCATATACCAGAGTTTTTGATTTATATTGTACTTTTATGCACAGACATCCGCTTTTAGGGTGTGCTTGTGTTTTGTTTGATGTAATTATGATATCATCATCTTTGTATTTAATATCAGGTTTTTGTTCGTCATAAAAATTTGTTTCACCATTTTGTGACACAACTATTACATTGTTTTCTTTGAAATTTTTAATTTTGAAGTCACTTCTTATTTCTTCTATGCCCAGCGGAAAAACTTTATCAAATAATATGGTTTTTAGGGTGTCTTTTAAATTTTCCTCATTAGTATTTAAGCCAAAAAGATTAATTTTTGATGACGGTTCGAATAGCGGTTTGTAGAATTGAAGTCCTTGTATGTGGTCTTGATGCAGATGGCTTAAGAGAATTGTTGCTTGGTGCGGATTTTTTTTGTTTTGAATGATAGAGTTTCTAATTACATCCAGACCGATATCTATTATGCCTGTGCCTGCATCTAATATTATTAGTTGATTTCCGCAAGTTAGTTCTACGCAAGCAGTATTGCCGCCAAATTTTAAGTAATTAGCTTTTGGAGTAGGGTAAGAACCTCTTGTTCCTCTAAATTTTACTAAAAACTTTTCATTTTTATTGTTTTCTTCCATTGTAATCTAACTCTCTTGTTCTATGATGGTTTTTTGTTCAATATTTTCTTGTACTTCGTTATTTTTTCTTTTTTTGCTCTTTTTGGTTTTTTCTTTCTTTAATTTTTGTTTTTTCGGTTCGGTCAATTTTTTTATTTCACTTTTTTTGGTTTTTGTTGTTTTGGAAGCTTTTTTAATTTTATTTCTTTTGTAATGTACGGATTTATGTTGTCTTTTTTTGTATGTAAAACTTGTTGTTCTGTCTTTTTCATATCCGGCAAGAGTTGCATAAGATATTACACTTTGTCTGTTTTGTTCTTTAACATCTTCAAGATTTGTTGACATAAAATCAAATTTATAGGTAACCCTGTCTTTAAAATTTGTTATTTTGATATGCCTGAATGCCATAGGATATGTAACTAAAGACGGAGTTGAAACAAATACAATGTTACCTATTCTTCTGATTTTAGCTGCATGGTAATGGCCCGATATTACAATAATCGGATTTTTATATTTAATTAGTATTTCATTAAATTCATTTGCATTTAATAGCGAATGTTCCTGTGCGACAAAAGGTTCTACGGAAGGGATATGCATTGCTATCAGGATAATTTTATCCTGATTTTGAGATAATTCATTATCCAAAAATTGCAATTGTTCATCCGGCAGCGTTCCGTTTGAAGTGTTTCTGTCGGTTATAATAGGGTCAAGAACAATAATTCTGTAGTCGGTTTTTGGACTGAAGGCATAGTATGTGTCAGAAAATGTATAGTTAGGGTTACATTTTTTTACAATCTCTAAGACTTCATCCCTGCTTAAATCATTATAAGAAATGTCATGATTTCCGAAAGCATTTAAAGTAGGGTAGTGCAATTTTGTCAAAAGTTTGTAATATTCTCTGTAATTGTCTGTGGTGGCACTATCTACCATATCCCCCGTAAACATTACAAAATCAAGTCCTTTTATATTGTTTATCTGCTCTATTGCATCTTTTAGAAGTTCGCTTGAAGATGCCAGTGCTTTGTAGGGGGTGTTTTCTCTGTCTGTTGATATATGAGTATCTGAAATTTGGACAAAATCCAGTGTCATATTTCTGAAAGAAAATGCCCAAACTCCGGTGCTGCTTATTAAAAACAGGCATAGAGCAATAATAATTTTAGTTAATTTATTTTTCATTTACCAGTAGTTCTAATTTTTCCAATAGTTCCTGATGGTTTTTATAAAATTCCCATCCTCTAGCTTTCATAGCATAAATCATAGCTAAAGGCAAGTTTAGAGCTTCATTGCTTCTTAACTTTTCTTTGTAAAATTCTTCGAAATTGCTTGGCAAACGTAATGTCCAATTTGGATCGCCGGATGTTCCGGGTGTGTTATATACTTCATTAATGCCGAAGAAATCCGTAAAGAAAATTTGAACATTTTCTGCTTTGGATGCAAAACATTCAACAAGCTTCATAAAAGCAAAGAATTTTTCATCAGTATACATTTTATGCCATATTTCATCTTTGTTTCCAAATTCAGAGCATAAATCTTCTATCAGATTTTTTATGTATGGATTTGCTTCTTCGGTATTTACAAGTTTTGAAGCCCACATTCTTATTGGTTCGTTATCGTGTGTCCCTACCATTACCCAAGAATTAGGTACAATATTTTTGCATCTGTATGGATGGTCTTCTTCTTGTGTTACAACAAATTGAACTAATTTCATTCCTTTCAGATTGTATTTTTTCATAACTTTTACAACAGGGAATGTTAAAGTGCCTAAATCTTCAGCTATAATTGAATTTTTATCCAAACCGGCATCGAGAGCAGATGCTATTACAATTTTTTCAATCATTCTGCCATACAAAGTGACTTGTTCGTCTGTCAGATTATCTATCCATTTTTCTTCATCCGGCGTCACAAATTTTCCGTTAATCGGTGTTTTATTAATATTTTCTTCTTTAGCTATTGAATATTTTTTAAGTTCCGGATGAGTGGGAGATGAATATAGTCTGCCTGCACCTTCTTCAACTTTAGGAAGATGACCTTTTTTATATACCCAAGGGTCAATTAAACCTACCGTATGGTCAATCCTGACTCCTCCGGGGTTTTCTTTGAACATTTTTGTATATAATTTTTTAAGCAGTATTCCTGCTTCCCCCAGTGAGCCGTCTTTGTTAAAAAGTTTTTCAGGATTAACAACGCTAAATCCCCATGCTTGACCGTCTTTTGAGAAATAATCCGGAGGACAACCCAGACACCATCCGTCTAAAAATAATGATTGATATGCCCAGTTATCTCTGTCGGAAAATGCTACTTGCCTGTCTGCAATTAATTTTAAGCCGAGTTTTTTTGTATATTCCAGAGTTTCTTCGCTTTGTTTTTGTACAATAAATTGTTCAAGTTTATATTTTTCAATCGTATCAAGGTATTTTTTTTGTATTTCTTTTATTCTTTTTTCAGCTTGTTTTTTGTCATTGGTATTGAATAATTTTTTATCTAATTCATTTTTCCATTGAGGCCAATAATCTGAATTATTTTCTATTGACAATGCTTCGTAAAGCGAGTCTTTATCTAACCAAAAGGCATTTTCTTCTTTAAATGTTTCAAATTCTTTTTTAAGGTTTTTTGATGCATTTTTTTTGAAGTTTTTATAAAATTCATTTGCGCACAATTCCATGCTCTCTATAGCATAGACATAAGCCGCTTTGTTTGAATTTTTGTTCGGGTTCATTTCAATTATTTTATCTAATGTTTTTTGAGATAAAATTTTGTCCCATTTATCTGTTGTTAAATCCTTGAGATTTATAAATAAAGGATTTTTTGAAAACACTGTTCCTGTATATGGTGAAGAATCCGATAATTTTGTTTTTCCGCTCGGACCAAGTTGTACAGCAGTAAATATATCTTTTAAATAATTAAAAAGTTCTTTTGCACAAGTGGAGTTATATGTTCCAAATCCTATGTCTTCATTTTTTTTTGAAGGAAAACTCACCCCCTGTAAAATAAGAGCAAGATTTTTCTTTCCTAAAACTTCAAGAGCTTCACCAATCACTTCTTTATATTCTTTAGTAAATAATTTAGTTTCTTGTAATAACATTATCCTCTCCTTAAACTTAAAAAATTAATAATTTGTAAGCCCTCGCTTTTGCAGATATTCTCGTACGTGGTTTAAAGATGCCTGCACTATCCTTGTAATGCGAGAACTCGACAAACCAACCATTGCTGCAATTTGTTTTACCTGCATATTTCGATAGAATCTGTATTCAACTATAGTTCTGTCTTTTTGAGGTAATTTTGAAATTGCTTCTTTTATTAGTTTGCTTAATTCCGAAATTTCGGCTTTTTCATCAGGGGTAGCCGATGTGTCTTTTATAAAATCAAAAGGTGATTCATTATCCGAGCTTGCTGCCATAATGGAGTCGATGGATAATATTGTTTCATAGACTGCTTCTCTTACTTTTGAAGGAGAAACATCAAGCGCAGATTGATTATCTGAATATTCTTCGGATGATTCATCTTCTGCTCCGTTTTCTTTTTTATGCTTCAAAGTGTACCATTTATAACGATTTCTTAATTCGTTTCTAATTGCCCATCGAACAGCTGTTGCTATGTATGATGAATTGTAGTTTTCCAATTGTTCTTCTGTTTTGTTTTTGAATAAAGCTTGAAGGGCAATAATGCCAATAGAAACTAATTCCTCGCAATCCAACATGTGACTTGGAATTCTTTTATATTCTACCCTTGCAACTTTTTGTATTATATCGATATAGTCTTTTAATTTAGCTTGCAACTTTTGCTACCGTCTATACTATCTCTATAATTAAATTTTACTATTATAAATTAAATAATGCAAATTGATAATTTTAATTAATTTTTCTCATTTTTATATGCCTTGTGAGACATATATGAAAGGATTGTACAAATGATTCCGAAAAATATAGCCCAATAAATTGCGGAATGGTAGCCTTGGATAAATGCAACAACTTCATTTGCTCCTTCTTTTAAAGATAAATTTTTTGCGAAATCAAAAATGCTTATTGAAATTGTAATTCCTAAAAGCATACCAACATTTCTGAACATAGCTAAAATTCCTGAGGCTATTCCCATTTTGCCCATGGGTGCAACAGATACGATTAGAGCATTGACGCTTGGCTGATAGCATCCTGAGCCTGCTCCTATTAAAGCTTGAGCAATAATTATATTCCAGTATGTCAGTTTATCATCTATTGTTGTAAAAAGCATATATCCTAATACTATAAGAATTGTTCCCGTTGTCATGAGAATTGAGCTGTGAAGTTTTTTTGTCAGCTTTCCGTTTAAAAGTGCCATAATCATAAACATTATTGAAAATGGTAAAATTAAAACCGCTGTAATTACAGGGCTTTGTTTTAATATTTGTTGTGTATAAAAAGGAAATAAAAGAGCATTGGTAAAAAGCGCAAAATATGCTACCAAAAGAGCAAAATTGCCGTAAGTAAAGACTTTTGATTTAAAAAGCTCAAAATTTATAACCGGGTAAGAAATCTTTTTTTCCTGAAAATAAAATATGGTTGAAAAAATTAAAAAAAGTAATGCAAAAAGAATTATTCTATGAGAAGTCCATCCCCAATCATGCCCTTTTGAAATAACAAAAAGCATTGACAAAATGGCAATTAACATATATATCATTCCAAAATAATCAAACTTAAATTCAGATTTATGAACTATTTCCGGAATATATTTTTTTGAATAGTAAGCACCCGTCAATCCGATTAATATGCTCGGTATAAATATAGCCCGCCAATTAAAATAGTGCATTAAAAAACCGCCCGCTATAGGACCCGACATGCCAGCAAGCGCCATAAGAGCAGTTGAAAATCCAAGAGCCTTGGCTCTTTCATTTCCTTTAAAAATTGAAGAAATTATTGCATAATTATTTGATAAAAGTATGCTTGCTCCTGTTGCTTGTATAATTCTTGAAAGCACAAGCGTTATTAAATCTACCGATAAAGTGTTTAAAAATGCACCCGCAGCAAAAATTAAGTAGCCCAGAGCATAAAGATTGCTTCTTGAAACAAGATCATTTAATTTTCCAAAAAGAGTTAAAAAAGTTGATAAAATTAATATATAAGCAGTTACTGCCCATTGTGCTGCGCTTATGCTAATATTGAAATCGTTTGCAATTTCGTATAATGCAACATTAACGGTATTGGAATCCATCATCGCCAAAAATCCGCCAATGGCGCTGACAGTAAAAATAATCCATTTTAATTTTGTTGTTTCCTGACTAAACATTTATTGTCCGTTTAATGTTAATGCTTCCGAATTAAAATATTACCATTATTATATTTTTGAAGCAACAATCATTAAATTTTTTCCCGCAAAATAATGAAAAAATTTATCCAAAAATCTGCTGAATATAAAGATTTTATCATAAAACTTTATTTGAATTTTATTAATATTTCCGTTATTTGGTTTGATTTTATCTTTTATAATATAAATCACAGTGGCAATAATTCCTAAAAAATCACAATATTCTATTTTTTCAATTTTAAATCCCGCCTTTATAAGTTTTTTCTTTATTGCTTTTTTATTATATCTTCTGAAATGTCCGGTTTTTTTATCCATTGATGAAAAAAGTTTTTGAAAAGCAGGTAAATATAAAAATATTTTTCCGTTGTTTTTTAATTTTGAATTAAAATGTTTTAAAATTTTTAAATCGTTAAAAATATGTTCAAGTGTGTTTAGAGAATATATAAAATCAAATTTATAATTTATTTCTTCTAAGTTTTTAAAAATTTGAATATTTTTATTTTTGCAAATCAGAATTGATTCTACATCGTTATCTATTCCGATAATATTTAAATTGGTTATTTTTTTTAAGTTTTCAATAAAATATCCGTCTGCGCATCCGAAATCCAAAATTTTTTTAAAGGAATTTTTTTCTATTATATTTAATAATTTTTTTATAATGAAATTGTTATAATTTTTTGCAAATTTCATTATATTTAAGTTATCTTTTGCTTTGTATTCCATATTTTAATTATATTATCCTTGTGCTATAATTTGCAAATGGATTGCGAAGTTGCGGTTTTAATACCTTGTTTTAATGAAGAAAAAACAATTGAAAAAGTTATAACCGATTTTTTGAATGTTTTAAAAAATCATAATTTCAAAATTTACGTATATGATAATGGCTCCAGTGACAATTCCGTAAAATTGATTAAAAAATTTCAAAATTCGGAAGTTGTTTTAAAATATGTTTCAAAAAGAGGCAAGGGTAACGTTATAAAACAAATGTTTGAAGATATATCCGCAAAATATTATATATTAATAGATGCGGATGATACTTATCCTGTTGATAAAAGTATTGAAATGCTTGATTTAATTAAAAAAGAAAAATTAGATATGATAGTAGGAGACAGGCTATCGGGTAATTTTCAAAAAAAGAACAGTCGCATGTTTCATTTATTTGGAAACAAGTTAATCACAAAACTTGTAAATGTTTTTTTTAAAGCATCACTTAATGATGTTATGAGTGGTTATAGGGTTTTTAATAACAGGCTTGTAAAAAGTTTAAAAATTTTAACTGAGGGTTTTGAAATTGAAACAGAGATATCCATATTTGCCCTTAAAAATAATTTTAAAATAAAAGAAATTCCGATTAATATTAAAAAAAGACCTAAGGGCAGTAAATCCAAATTAAACACTTTTGTTGACGGTTATAGGGTTTTAAAAACAATTTTGTATTTTAAGGGTCAAAATAATGAAAAGAATAGCTAATTTTTCTTTTTTATATTCTCTTGTTTTTTCATTTTTTATTTGTTCCGGGTATTCTCTTGAAAAATATGCGGATATTTTTAAATTTAATTTAAAAATATTTTTAGTTTCTTTTTTTATTATTTTTATTTTGAGCTTTTTATTTTTAAAATTTTTGCCCGAAATAATTATTAAAATTGATTTAAAAATTCCAGACAGAATTAATGATTTTATTTTTAAAGATAATAAAAAATGTTTTTTTCGAATTTGGGGACTTATTTTTCTTTGTTATATACCTGCTTTTTTTGCTTATTTTCCGGGTTTATTTACTTATGATGTCATATATCAGGTAAACTTTTTTGTAAATAACGATTTTATTGAAATAAATCCGATATTGCATAATTTTTTAATTTTTTTGGTGTGGTTTTTCGGATTGCTTTTGAATTCTGCAACACTTCCGATTTTTATATTTACATTAATTCAATTACTTATAATGACATCAATATTTGCATATTGTATTTTTATGATGTCAAAATTTAAAATGAATAAAATTATAATAATACTGTCATTTATATTTTTTGCTTTTCATCCCATTAATCAGATGATGTGCCTTATTTCAACCAAAGATACGCTTTTTAGCGGATTTGTTCTTCTTTATATTCTTTTTTTGATTGAGATGTTTTATGACAGTGAAAATTTTTTCAAAAAAAATATTAATATATTAAAAGTTATACTTTGTGCTTGCTTTGTATTTTTATTCAGGCATAACGGTTTTATAGCTTATTTTTTAAGCTTACCTTTTATTTTATTTTCATTGAAAAAATACAAAAAAGCTTTTATTTGTTTTTTGATTCCGGTTTTGTTTTATTTTTCATTTTCAAGTGCTAAAAATTTATTCAATATAAAATCTCCTCCGATTGCTTCGTATCTTTCAATTCCGCTGCAGCAAACGGGAAGGGTTCGAATGTATCAGGATAAAAAGCTGTCAAATCTTGATAAAAAAGCATTTGAAATGATTGTGTCAAAGCAAAAAGCGTTTTCTTATTTTCCTTATTGTGTTGATACAATTAAAATTGATACTTCCATGCTGCATAGTGATTTTATAGAAAAATCCATAAAAAGTAATCCGAAACTCTTTATTGCTTTATATTTAAAATGGGCGATTTTATATCCAAAGGATTATATAAACGCATTTTTTCTTCAAAATTATTCTTATTATTATCCTTTTGGAAAATACAAAACAATAGCGGAGCATTTTTTTCTTCTGACTTATAACCGTTGGAATAATATTTTTGGAGTTCCTGTTTATTCTTATTGTTTTATTCCGCAATTAAGAAAACTATATGATTCTGTGTTTCTGTTTAATTCTTTTGAAAAAAATCCGATAACTTTCATTTTGTTTTCTATGGGGATGAATTTTTGGATTTTAGCGAGCGGCTTTTTTGTATTATTTTTTAAAAGGCAATATAGAGCAATTTTGCCTTTGAGTATAATTATATTTTTGTTTTTAACTGTTTTGTTTTCACCCATTGCGCTTTTAAGATATATTTATCAGGATTATATTATTATTCCGCTTATATTGGGTCTTTGTTTTTTTAAATTTGAAAAAAGTTAATATTTAAAGACAAAATAAGGATTTTGTTGTAATATTTATACGCAAAAGGATATTAAGGAAGTATTTATATGTTTGAAAAATTTTATTCTAAAAGAATTAAAAACACCCCTTCTTCGTTTATAAGAGAAATTCTTAAGGTTACACAAAAGCCTGAAATTATTTCTTTTGCCGGCGGACTTCCAAATCCGGTGTCTTTTCCTCAAGAAGAGCTTAAAATTTCAATGAATAGAATTGCTGATAAATATAAAGCGAAAATATATCAATATTCAACAACTTTGGGTTTGGATTCTTTGAGGGAATATATTGTTCAAAGATACAAAAAAATTTGGAACATGGATATAGATATTGAAAATGTTATTATTACAACCGGTTCGCAACAAGCGCTCGATTTAATCGGAAAAGTTTTTGTTAATGAAAATGATAGAGTAATGGTAGAAAGCCCTTCTTATCTGGGTCTTTTGCAAGCTTTTAATCTTTATGAGGCAAATTTTATACAAACAAAACTTAATGATGACGGTTTGGATATAGAGGAGCTGAAAAAAACCGTAAAAATTTATAAACCGAAACTTGCGTATTTAATTCCCAATTTTCAAAACCCTACAGGTTTAACATACAGCTTAGAAAACAGAAGGGAAGTTTTTGAAGTTATAAAAGATGAGGATATGATTTTAATTCAAGATGATCCGTATGGAGAATTGAGATTTACCGATGATGAAAGGCTGCCTTATATAGGATTAAATCAAATAAACAAAAATATTTATTTAGGTTCTTTTTCAAAAATTGTAACTCCCGGTATGCGATTGGGATATGTAATTGCTGATAAAGAAATTATTAAAATGCTTGAAACGGCAAAACAGGCATCGGATTTACATTCAAATATATTCGGTCAATATTTGATTTCTGATTATTTATATAATAACGACCTTGACAAGCATATTGAAAAGATTAAAAAATTATATAAAATTCAAGCAAATGCAATGGTTGAAGCAATGAAGAAATATTTTTCAAAAGATATTAAATTCACTATTCCAAAGGGCGGAATGTTTAGTTGGGTAACATTACAGGAAGGAAAATCATCCGTTAAACTGTTCGAAAAAGCAATAGGTAAGAATGTGGCTTTCGTTCCAGGTAATCCTTTTTATATAGATAGCAGTAAGGATGTTAATACTTTGCGTTTGAATTATACAAATGCGGATGAAAATACTATAGAAGAAGGCATCAAACGCCTTAGTGAAGCGCTTTTGGAAATTTAGTGTAAAATTTTGTTAAAAAAATCTGACAATCATCAATTATTTCTTCGGTAAATACTTTATATATACATAGGTATTATATTAGGAGAGAATAGAATGAAAATTATCAGATTTTTAGCAGATGTTATTACTCTTGTGAATGAATACGATAGAAAATATCGCACAATTTAGTGTCAATTATTTTGTCTTAAATGTTTTTATATTTATATGAATACTATAAATTTTACAAACAATATGCAGACAAATTCTCTTAATCCCGAAGTCAAAAAAAGATTTGAGGACAAAGAGAGTTTTACTGCAATTGATAAAGAAAAATTAAAACAAGATGTAGCTGAATTTCAAGAAAAAACCGAAGAACATGTTAAAGAAAATTTCTTTTCAAGAACTTTAAAAAATCTTGGCATAAAAGATCCGAAAAAATTCTTTATTTCTCTTGGTGCAACATTAGCAACTGTTGTCGGACTTGCGTTTTTCGGAAATAAATCTTCGGATAAAATGGCTAGGCTTGGAATTAGAGTTGATGAATTTTTAAAGAGCAAGTCTTGGTTTAATTCAATTACAGATTTCTTTTCAAAAGGTAAAAGTAATTTAGTAGGATTTTTAAGAAGAAAATCAAAAACCATAGATAATATTGCTACTACTTTAAAAAATCGACCCGCAAAACCCAGATGTGATTTTACAAGAGGTTACGGGCGCGGTTTTGTCAGTATTTTCAGTTTAACTCCCGTTGATATATTGAAAAATACAATAAGCAATCTTAGTGATGATAAAGCGCAAAATGCTTTAAAAAACCTTGTCGGTGATGACAGATGGAAAGAATTTTTTGATGAAATAAAAAAAGGTGTAGCTGATAACAGGGCTTTTTGTACTAAATTAACTGAAGCAATAAAGAATAAACATGGACTTACAACAAAAGGAGAGTTGTTGGAATTTTTTGTAGGACTTGAAAAAGGTTCGTATAATGGTATTGACTTTAGTGAATTTACAAACATTAAAATGAAAGATAAGGGCAAAATGGCTGTTATAAGTTCATGGTGGCCCGTAAATATTATCGATAGTATCGGAAGTAAAATATTTAAAGGCAAATGGAAAGGCTTTTGCAGAGGAAATCTTGGCGATTCATTAATAAAATTTAATGTAGTCAACGGTTCTTTAGCGGATACAAAAATAGGCTCTCTTGTTCAAAAATCAATTACCGTTCCTACAGAATCAATTTCAAACTTTGTAAATGATAAATCCGGTTTGGGAGCATTTTTATGTTCTTCTATAATGGCTTTATATAATAATGTTCAAGATGCCCCGAAAGAAAAGAAAGTCGCAACAATAGCAGATGATTATATAGGCACAATGGGAAGTATAGCAATTTCTACTCCTTTAGCTTTTGCAACAACATACGGACTTGCAAGTTTAAAAAATTTAGATTCTAAAAAAGGAATTTTTGCTAAACCGTTAAGATTAATAGGTAAATTTTTCGGTATGGGTCTTAACGAATATGATGCTGCAGGAAGGGCAGTCGGAGCAACAAATAATAAATTTTTAAGAGCTGCAGGCGGTGCATTGAGGTTTGCACTTATAATGTTTATATTTTCTCCTTTCTTTGCAAAACCGATTAAAAAAATAGTAAATAAAATTTTTGGAAAACCATATAATGCAAGCGAAGCGGCGCAAGAAAAACAGCTGCAGGAACAAAGAAATACACTCATTCCGGAACTTGGTATAACGCAAGGTGAGCTTGAAGAAAAAATTAAAGCTAATCCTCAGGCGCTTGCTAAAATTCAATCGGATCCTATGTTATTAAGAGAAATACAAGCAAATCCCAAATTAATTTTGGATATTTTAGATGGCAAGGAAGTTAAAACAAAACAGAAAGATAAACTTGTCAGTCCTGCAAATCTTAATTTGATAAATAACAGTAAAAGAAATCTTTTTTCTTCAGGCGGTGCTACAAAGGAAGAAAATGAAGCTTCAGAACAAATACAAGATACTGCAACATATATTCCTTCAAGCGAATTTACTGCAAATCCGTCTTCTTTGAGTGAAGCTCAAACGCAAGAGTATAAACAAATAATGCAAGAATCGGATAAAGTTTTGAAGGAAGCTGAAAAATATATTTAAATTTTTGCGCCCGTAGTTTTGTATAGACTTATTTTGTCAATGTAGCAGTCGGTTTTTGATTGTGCAAGCAGTTTTTGCATATATAAAAGACTTTCGTGCTGTTGCAGCAGGTCTAATTTTGATATTACACCGATTTTATATTTTGCGTTTGCATATTCATAGTCACGATTCTGAATATCGTAAGCTTTTATATTGTTTAAAAGTTTTTCGTTATTGGATTTTAAGTTATATAAAGAATCATTTACTTCTTGAATTGCGGTTAAGTTTGTCTTTTGATAATTTTGTAAAAGTTGTTCGTATTTATTTTTGTTTAATTTTAAGTTAGCAACTCTGACAAAACCTGTGAACAAAGGTAAATCTGCGCTTGCGCCTAATAAAGAGAGGCTGTTTTTCCAGCTCATTGAGCCCATTGAAGATGATGCTATAAACGTTAAGAGACCAAGAATATTTATGGTAGGTAAAAATTCTTTTTTAGCTACTCTGACATCTATTCCTGCAGCTTCAAGTTGTTTTTCAAGCGCTTTATAGTCAGGACGATTTGTGATAATGTCTGATGAAATTTCGTTTGGTATGTTAAAATCAATTCCTAGCTCGTCTAATGAGCTCCTTTGGTATTCTTTTGTATTATTAGGACTGTCTCCTATTAAGACCGCAAGTGCATTAAGTGCATTTTGTCTTGCTTTTTCATAGTCTAATAAATCATTTTGAGCTAAAACAAAGGACTTTTCCGCCAATATTAAATCGGATGTTGAAGCTATCCCTTTGTCGTTGGATAATTTCATCAGTCTGTATATTTCTTCTCTGTCTTTTACCAGTTTTTTCTGTAATTCAATTATTTTGTCTAAATTTACAATGTTATAATATGTTGTTGCAACCATTGATATTATTGCTATGTCTGAGCTTTGAGTTTGATAAATTGTTCCTTCCAATAGTTTTTTGGACGATTTTGTTTTATCCCAGTTTTTTCCAAATATATCCAGCTCATAACTTGCCATTATGGGTAGAGCAATTGAGCCGCTTGTGTTTGTTGTTTCAGGCATTTTTAAAAGCAGCGGAGATGCTCCTATTCCTATAGTTGGCAGTTGACCTGCCCTTGTTGCCGTTACATTAAGTTTTGCCTGTTCAATTTTTAGGGCTGCAGTTTTAATATCATTATTATTATTTATTGCGGTTACTATATATTTTTCAAGACAAGGATCATCAAGTTTTTTCCACCAATCAAAGTTTATATAGTCCAGAATGGTTGTTGCGGGAAGATTCTTGGACTTATTCTCCATTATTGCAAAAGTCGGATTTATTAAAAAACAAAATACGAATGTTGTTAATAATACTAGAGCAGATAGTTTTTTCATATTTTCCTCAAAATTTTTATTGCATTTTTAACAATAGAATGTTAGCATATTAATGTTGCAAAAGCAACATGTAATTTATACAACATATTTACGATTTACAAAAAAATTTTAACAACTATAAAGGGAACTATGAAGGTTAAATACGAAGATTCAATTTTTTATCACATCAATTCTTGCGCAAGATATTTTCATGTTATTTTTGAGCAATTTTTTAAGGAATTGAATTTGGGTGTGAACGCAATGGAGCATCTGGCTATATCAGTTATTTCTGAAACAAATGAATGTTGTCAGAGAGATCTGGCAAGAATAATTTTAAAGGATAGAGCCGGTACCGGTAAATTGGTTAATTCTCTTAAAAATAAAGGATTAATTGAAGTAAAACTTTCAACCAAAAAAAACAGACCCGCAAAAATATTGACTTTGACTCCAAAGGGTACTGAGATAAATGAGAGAGTTCTTGGGATATTATTGCCTTTGTCATTGGAAATAAGAAAAAAAATTGATGAGAAAACAATTGATGAGACATCAAAAACCTTAAAAAGATTAAAGAGCATAGTTGAAAAAATAGTAAGAACAAATATATAGGAGATATTTTATGTCTGAAACGGAACAAATAAAAGAAGATGAACATAAAAAAATTAAGAAAAGAAAATTCATAATTCCGATTATAATTATTGCGGCTTTTTTTACGGGCCTCTATTTGTTTTATGAAAGTCATTTTCAATCAACGGATGATGCTTATGTTGAAGCTGATATTATTCAAGTAACACCAAAGGTTTCCGGGCATATTGTAGAAAGTTATGTTAAAGATAATATGCATGTTAAAGAAGGCGACTTGGTTGCAAAGATTGATGATGAGATGTATAGATCTAAATATGAACAAGCGAAAGCTAATTATGAAAGAGCATTGTTTAATCAAAAGAATGCTAAAGCAACGCTAAAATCAGTTGATTCTCAGATTAGACTTGCAAAAACAGATTTAGATAGATATAAAGCTCTATATAAAGAAGGTGCTGTATCTAAGCAAGTTTTGGATAATGCTCAGACCAATTATGATAATGTTTTAGCAAGTCAAACCAGAGCAAAGGAAGATATTCTTTCTAAAGGCACAAATGTTGCAGACGCCGATTTAAAATCATTGGCTGCAATTTTGGAGCAAGCAAGATTAAATCTTGAATATACAAATGTAATAGCACCAAATACAGGCGTAGTAACGAACAGAAGAATTGAAAAGGGAAGCTTTGTTTCTGCGGGCGGTCCTTTGTTTGCAATTGTTCCTGATAAAATTTGGGTAGTTGCAAATTTTAAAGAAAATCAAGTGGGAAATATGCGCCCCGGGCAACCTGTTTCTATAAAAGTAGATGCCTATCCTCATGTAAAATTTAAAGGCAAGGTTGATTCAATTCAAAGGGCTTCGGGGGCAAAATCAAGTTTATTCCCCCCTGAAAATGCTGTAGGTTCTTTTGTTAAGATAGTACAAAGAATACCTGTAAAAATTGTTTTTGATGAAAAAATTGATTCAAGCAAATACAATATAGTGTCAGGTATGAGCGTAGTTCCGAAGGTGAAAGTAAAATAAAATGGCAAATGATACTACTGCTGAAAATTGGCAACCTAAACATAATCCTTGGGTAACTTGCATACCCCTTATGGTAGCGGCTTTTATGTTTGTTTTGGATGAAACCATTGCAAATGTTGCCCTTCCTTATATGGCAGGCAGTTTTAGCGTTTCAAGGCAGGAAAGTACTTGGATTTTGACAAGTTATCTTATTGCATCAGGTATCGTTATACCTTCGGTTGATTTTTTTTCAAAATTAATCGGAAGAAAAAATTTCTTTATTTTAAGTATTATAATTTTTACAGTGTCTTCTTTTTTGTGCGGAATTGCAACTTCTCTTCCAATGATGGTAATAACAAGGATTTTGCAAGGTTTTGGAGGAGGCGCTCTTTTGCCTTTAGCTCAGGCAATGAACTTGGAGTTATTTCCGCTTGAAAAAAGAGCTCAATCTATGGCCATGTTTGGTCTTGTAGTTGTTATAGCGCCAATTATAGGTCCTGTACTCGGAGGTTGGATAACAACAAATTGGTCTTGGCCTTTTATATATTTTATTAATATTCCGGTTGGTATCTTGGCTGTTTATTTAGCAAAAGAATGCATCGAAGATCCTCCCTATGCAAGAAAACAAGATAACGTTTCAATTGACGGAATGGGCTTTTTAATGCTGGTAGGCTGGCTTACTTGTATGCAAATAGTCTTAGATAAAGGAAATGATGCAGATTGGTTTGGTTCTACTTGGGTTTGTTGGCTAACGTTTTTTGCCGTTGTTTTTGCAATATGCTTCTTTTATATTCAAGCAACAAGAAAAAATTCTTTGGTGGATTTGAGAGTATTTAAGGACGGTAATTTTTTCTTTGGTACTTTGATGCAGGTTGTAATGCAAGGAGTTTTATTAGCGTCGTTGGCTATATTGCCGCAATTTTTGCAAGGTTTGATGGGTTATGATGCTTATTTATCGGGGCTTGCTATGATGCCAAGAGGTATAGGTGCTTTATCTACCGTAATTTTTATAGGAACAATAGGAAGTAAGATAAATAATAAGTTACTTGTTACAATTGGTATGAGCTTATTAAGTATATCAGGCTTTATGTTGTGTGAATTGAATTTGCAAATTTCAACATTAAGTATTGCAATTCCTAATTTTATTATGGGGGTTGGGATGGCAATGTGTATGATACCTATTATAACTTTGTCAACCATGACATTAACCAATGAACAAATGACAAATGCTTCAGGCGTACAAAATCTTTTGAAAAATATTGGCGGCGCAATAGGTACTTCAATTGTTACAACGTTAATATCCAGAAAAGCACAAGCTCATCAAAGTTTTTTGGTAGATAATCTTACTATGTTAAATGATAATTTCATTGAAAGGTTAAATTCTTATACTGCCACTTTTCAATCATTAACAGATCCGATAAGTGCGAAATATATGGCTCAAACAATGTTGTATAAGCAAATGCTGCAACAGGCAAATATGGGTGCATTTAGGGATACTTTTGAATTTTGCGCAATAGCTTGTCTTGCAATTATTCCTTTAATTTTGTTTATTAAGGGAATTAAAAAGGATAAAAAAGCATAAAAAAAAGACTGCTATATGTAAACAGTCTTATGTATTCTCATTTATTGCCTAGATTATTTTTTGTTTATTTTCTTTAATTTGGTTTTTTGAAAAATCATGATGTATTCGTGTTCAAATATATTAAAACCGCCTGATAATGCCCTGTATCTCCATAAATTTGCGGTTTTTCCTTTAGCTTTTTCATTTCCTGTTATGTTTTTTACAATAACTGCTTTTGTAACAAAACCCAGTTCTTCCATTCTTTTTTGACATTCAAATCCGAGAGAAATATATCTGCTGTTTGTATATTTATCCCCTATAATAAGCGCTGCAAAACGATTTTCTTCCAATAAATCATATCCGTTTTTTGCAACTTTTTTAAAAAGCTCATAAAATTCTTCTGTTGTAGCACAATTGGATAGGTCTTCTTTTTTATCCGAGAATTTGATTATATCATCATAAGGGGGGTGTAAAATTAAAAATTGAGCATTTTTTTCTCCCATGATTTCGAGTCTTGCTTTAATTTTTTCTTTGATTTTATCAGACGCGCTGTCTCCTTGGATGATATTAACATCTACAACTAATTCTTTTTTTGAAAATTTATCGGATACATAATCAACCATTTCTTGCTTAAGTTCAACTCCGATACACCTTCTTTGCATATTTTTTGCTTCTATTCCGGTTGTTCCTGAACCAAAAAACAAATCCAATACAATGTCAGACTTTTTAGTGTATCTTGTTAAAAGTTGAGTGGCAATTTGAGGAATATAATTTCCATGGTAGTCATAACTGTGTCCGCCGGTTTTTTCACGTGATGAAAACTCCCACCATGTGCCTGTTTTTACGTTTTCATATAATTTCCAGTTATTTAAATCAATGTCATTATACGGTTTTGTTTTGACAGGTTTAATGACTTCAAGAGTTGCTTTTTTTTCATTTGTTTTCTTTTTCGAACTGATCGGCATAAAATCTCCCGCAAGAATCTTTGTATAAAGTATAATTAAAGTTGGTTGTAATTAAATCAACCTTATAAACTAAATATTTTATTAGGGGCAATTTTTTTGCTTCAAGAGTTTTATGTAAGTATGATAAATATGAATTCATATAGTATAAATGCTTTTAAAAATGCAACAAAACCGGTAAATCCGAGAAAGTTAAGTATATATTATTACAATGATACCCATGGAAATTCGGATTTAATGGCAGGGATTGTTAACGGTGCAAAGCAGTTTAAAAAGCAAAGTCTTGAAAAAGATTCGGTAAGTTTTGTGTTGTCCGCGGGAGATAATTATTCCGGAGCAGATATCAAAAAAAATAATTTTATTGTTAATTTAATGCAAAATATTATGGGAGTTGACTTATCTGCTGTTGGTAATCATGAAATTGACGGCGGTATAAAGGGTTTAGCTGATGTTGCAAAAAATAAAAAAGTTCAGTTTGTTGCAACAAATGTAATATTGCCTCAAAATACTTCCACAGAAGGCGTAATTAAAAAATCGGTAATTAAAGAACAAAAAGGCGTTAAATATGGTTTTGTAGGAGCAATGCCCATTGATTTTATGACTTGTACCAAAGAAGAAAATTTAAAAGATCTTACGGTTATGGATTTTAATCAAACTATAGAAGCATTGCAGAATGAGATTAACAATTTAAGAGCACAGGGAATTAACAAGATTGTTTTGCTTTCTCACAGCGGTTATGAAAAAGATAAAGAATATGCAAAAAATCTTGACGGAGTTGACATAATTGTCGGAGGTCATACTCATACTGTTGTTGACGGCACAAAAGAAGGAGAAAATATTGTTCGTTCAAAATCCGGAGAACCTGTTTTGATTGTACAAGCAGGAGAAAACGGAAAATATTACGGAACAATCGAGGCTGAATTTGATGAAGACGGCGTTTTAAAAGCAGTTGAAAATGTTTTGACTGAAAGTACAAATAAAAATAAATCTCCAATTCTTGAATATATTAAAGAAGAAAATCTGGGAAAAAGTCCAAAAGTAGGTGTTATTTCGGAAATTGAACCATTGGCTAAAAATCGCAGAATTGCTACATGTGCCTGGACAAATGCGGTAGCTGATTCTATGAGAAGCGAATTGAATACTCAAATTGCGTTAATAAATGCCGCAAATATAAGAAAAGTTCCGCAGGCAGGAATTTTGACGGAAAGAGATATTCAAGAATCCGCTCCAATGAAAAATAAACTTATGAAGACAAAAATAACTCAGAAACAATTAACGGAAGCTATAAAAGCTGCATTGAAACGAACTTTTGAAAATAAAGACGGGGTTCCGGGAATTTTAATTGCAAGCGGTTTAACATATAAAGCTGACGACAAAGGAAATTTATTAGAGTTAAATTTTGTTGAAAATGACGGCAAAAAAACCCCAATAGATATAAATAATCCTTCAGAAGACGTTACTTACACTTTGGCTTATGATAATTTTGTTGCTAAAAAAGACGGTGAATACCCGGAACTTTACCCTCAATTTGAAACCGAACAGCTTGATTATGATAAAGATACGACCATGATAAATTATTTAAAGAAGCTTCCTGATAAGGAAAATTTAAAATTTATTGATGATAAAAGAATTGAAATACAAAAAACATCACAACAGATGCCACAAGGCAATAATAACCGAAGCTTCTTAGACTTAACTTCCCCAAAAGCTTCATAAAATATTTTATACATAAATAACCGACTACAAAGGCAGTAAACGAGCCTATTAAGAGAGCTTTCAAGTTAAAGGTTAAAATTTGATTAAAATTTAATTCCATTAACGGATAGACTAAGCTCGCAAGTAAAATAACGGGAATACTCATTAAAAAGGAGAATCTTGCTGCTTCTACTCTTTTCATTCCGCACAATAGTGCTGTCGAGATTGTCAATCCGCTTCTTGAAAAGCCCGGGAATACCGCCAAACCTTGAGCAATTGATACCCATATTGCTGTTTTCAGTGATAGTTGTTTGTCTCCTTTATACATTTTTTCGCTGAATAAAAGAATAAATCCTGTTCCCATAAGCAAAAAACAAACTATTTGCGGATTTGCTGTTAAAAATTCAACTTTTTCTTTTAAAATGAGTCCGATTATGCCCGTTATTATAACAGAAAGTGCTATATAACCTACTAATTTAGTATTTTCTGAGTTATAATTTTTTTCTTTAACGGATTTAAAGAATTCCGTAAAGATGTTTTTTAAATCTTTGAAAAAATATATTATAACTGCAAATAAAGTTGCTAAATGCACTAAAATATCAAAGAAAATTTCTTCTTGATTAATTTCTTGACTAATAGGGGCGCCTGTTAAAAGCCCGTATAACTCATGAGAAAAAACTATATGGGCTGAACTTGATATAGGCAAGAATTCGCTCAGACCTTGGATAGCTCCTGTTATTACAGCTTGAACAGTTTGCATGTAAACTCCTTTTAATTTTCTTCAAAATAACTTGCACGTGATGTTGCAGTTTCCCAAACATCTACGCGGCTGATTGAAGTAAAACGTTTTTTAGCTTCATTATATATATATCTTGCAATAAATTCCGAGCTTGGACTTTCGCCTTTAAATTCAGGTAATTCATTCAAATCTTTATGATCAAGGTAATCTATAATTTCGTTTATTTCTTTTTTTAATACCTTGAAATCAATTAGAATGTTTGATTTATCAAGATTATTACCTTTTGCATAAACTTCGACTTTCCAGTTATGCCCATGGGGATTTTCGCATTTGCCTTTGTAGTTTAGCAAATGATGCGCAGATGAAAAACTTGTTTCAATTTTTACTTCAAACATAGGTTAATAATAACATGAAATAAAAATATTTATTCAAATATTTTTATTATATCTTCAACGCCCATACCTGTTTTCAAGGCTTTTTCAAGCAAATTATTAAGGTTATTTTTATTACAGCCGTCAAGACCGGCTATACCGAAATCTTGGCGTCCTTCTTGTAGGTTATTTGAAACAATCCCTCCAATATCAAGAACATAGCTGCCATTGGTTCTGCCGTTTTTTGCTATATCGCCATGGTACATAAAATGTTCTTGGAGCCATTCGGAGAGTTTTTTGCCTTCATCCGGAATTTTATCATCTTCTATAAATTCAGATAACATCCAAGGAACATCCTGATAAGTTTCATTATTAACACGTTTTGTCAAAGCACCGTTTGCCATATAGAATTTTGGTACATCAACAACTTTATCTTTGGTTAATTGTCTTGAAGTGGGAATTTCAGTCATGGAAGAATTAACATCTAAAGAATAACCTCTTGCGGTGGAAAATATTTTTAATGCAGCAGTATTTCCTTTTTCGTCGGTAAGTTTGTATACATCACCGACTTCTCCTTCGCCTATTTTGATTATATTAATTCTTTTGCCGCCGATATTGATTGTATAACCTACTTTATCTTTTTTGGACCTTGCAAATATGCTAAGTGTATCTATAATTTCTTTTTTATCAATACCTTCAAAAATCTCAGGTACGGATTCAATTATATATGCGTTTCCTTGCTTTCTTACAGCATTATCTGTCATTATTGCAAAACGTTCCGGTATGTCATAAGGTTTTTTATCAAAACCTTCAAATAAATTAATATCGCTATCTGGTGTTAAGTTCCTGTTTTGTATATAAAATTGGTAGTCGGCTGTGTTTTTGGTGTATAAATGCTTGTTTTCGGGGCTGATATCCGTATATGTTTCCGTAATGTATTGTACAGGTTTTCTTAAGGTTTCTTGTTTTGGGATATCAAAAGGTACAATTTGATAGTATTGTTTTGTTTGCGCTAAATCATTTTTTGCTAATTCCAGTTTTCTTTTTAATTGTTCAATTTTATATTTACTCGGACTGTGTGATAATCTTTCAACTTCAAGTTCAGCTCTTGCTTGTTGAACCAATAGTTCTTGTATTTTGATTTCTTCTTCGAAGCTTCGATTTGTTTTGCTTTTTATTTTTTCTATTTGTGCAGTAATAGCTTCCAATTCGGCTTTTTTTTGAAGAAAAATCAGAACTCTTTTTTCTGATAAAAACTCTTCAATATAGTGAGTTTGTTTTTTGTTTTTATGTTTTATACTTCCGGCTTGTTTTTCAAATTCTTCAGGTGATAATTCATATTGTCTTTTTACTAAGTTATAAAAAGCAATTTGAGAATGTCTTGCTTTGTTTGCCATCTCTTGCGGGAGATATGTTTTTTTTATACCATTTTGAAGAGCAGTTATTTTGAAATTTTTTGGAGTTCCTTCGTAAGTTTTTTCAAAACCTTTTACCCCTTTTCTTGTTGATTTTTTAATAATTCCGTCTAAGTATTCCAGAATTATTTTATCTCCACTCTTGAGCGTATCTTCTACGCTTCCGCTGAATGTTTCTCCGTTTATGTATGCAATACCTTCTTTAAATTTTATATCTTTTAAAGTTGTCGGTTTTTCAGAAACCATAGTTTCTTTACAAAGATTCTTTTTGCTGTTTGCTCTTTGTTTTTTTATATATCTTTGATTTGGTTGATTGATATTTATTCGATTCATTTTATACCTTAATGTTATTTATATATATAAAAAAATAAAACCTAATTTTTATTGCTAAAATTAATGTTTTTGAAAATAAAAACTTTATTTATGTTAAAATGGCTCTATGAGTCATGCTTTTAAACAAAAAGTATTTTACGCAGACACAGATGCCTATGGTGTTGTATGGCATGGAAGTTATTTAAGATGGCTTGAAATGGGTCGTATATATCTGTGCGAAAAAGCCGGTTTTAAATTATCTGAGCTTGTTAAACAAGACATAACGCTTCCTGTTGTTGATTTAAACATACAATATAAGTGCGGCGCAAAGCTTGATGATGAAATTTTGATACATACCGAAATATCTGATTACGGCAAGTTTTATTTAACTTTTCAGCAAACAATAACCGATGAAAAGAGAGAAAAGATGTATATCAAAGCAATTGTAAAGATTGTGGCGATACACAACGATGGAAAACTATATAGGAGTTTACCCGAGCCTGTTTTGGAGATATTAAAGGCGGATGCTCGGTAAAATTACAGGCCTCTGATATGAGAGGCTTGTAATTTTAGCTTATTTTATACCGAGTTTGATTATGCCTTTGCCGAATTTTTCTTCTAATTTGTCCCATGATTTTGAAAGATTTTCTTTTTTTATTGAGTTTTCTCCGTCAAAAATTGAGATTTGTCTTTCTTCAGAAGGAGATAATTTCATTGCACAAAATCCTACGGAGCGGTAAACAACCCCGTTTTTAAATATTTTATTTAGTATTTCTTTTGCATGTTCAACAAGTTCAAATTCACTGTTGACAGGGTTTATTAAATTGATTTTTATATCGGACACTTGAAAATCTTTAGTTCTTAGCATAACAGACACGCAACCGGTTAAAAGATTTAAACTCCTTAATTTCTTGCAAACTTTGTGGATGTGGGAGTTTAATTCTTTTTGAATATAATTTTTATCTGTTTGAAATTCTTTAAAACTTTCGCTTCTTGAAACGGATTTTGGTGCATCTTGAGTTGATTTTACGGGATTAATCGAATTTCCTAAGAGCTCTTGCTTTAAATCCAAGCCGATTTTACCCAAGTTTTTCTTTAACCAAATATCCTCTTGAGTTGCAAAGTCCCAAGCGGTTTGAATTAAATGTTTTTTTAAAAAAGCATTTGTATTTTTGCCAATTCCCCAAATATCACTTATTAAAGTTGCTTTTAATTCATTTTCAATTTCTCTGTACCCTATTTTATATGTTTTTTTGTTTATAAATTCGTCTTTAAGGGTTTTTTGGAGATTTTTCGTTTTTTCGCAAGCAAGCTTAGCCAAAACTTTTGAATATGAAAGACCGACGGATACGTCTATTCCGATTTCGATTTTTATATCTTCTGCTATTTTTTTAATTATATCTTCATAAGGGCACTTAAAGGTTTTTCTTAAGCCTGTTAAGTCTAAAAAGGCCTCGTCAATTGAATAAACCTCTACATCCGGCGTATAGTCGTAGAGTTTGTTCATAATTCTTTTTGAGATTTCACAATAGAAAGGTAAATTTCCGGATAAAAAAATAACTTTTTTAAATTGATTTTTAATCATAAAATACGGTGCACCCATATTAACACCCATTTTTTTAGCTTCATTGGAGCGAGAAACAACGCAACCGTCATTATTTGAAAGTACACAAACAGGTTTGCCGATTAATTCCGGTTTTAAAAGTCTTTCGCATGATACAAAAAAATTGTTGCAATCAACAAGTGCTATGACTCTTTTCATTGGTTAATTTTCCTCATAATTCCGAGTGCAACGCCAAAAATGCTAAGTGAATTTTTTGGTCTTATGATGGGATATTCTTTGTTTTCAGGTTTGAGATAAGGTCCTTTTTCATCTTTTTTATATGTTTTTAGCGTGAATTCATTGTCGACTACAGCAAGAACAACATCTCCGATTTTTGCATCATTTGTTTTTTTGATAGCCACATAATCCCCGTCAAATATACCGATATCTGTCATAGAATCTCCTGAAACTTTAAAAACAAAAGTCGAAGGGTTATTTATATTTAATATTGCGTCAAAAGAGATTCTTTTTTCTATTTTGTCGTCAATTATAGAGGCAAAACCGGCTTTTATGTAGCTTGAAGCAAGCTTAGCGCCGATATATTCAGATTTTATATAGAGATTTTCGTTATCTGATGTTAAAAAGCCTTTATCTTTTAGGATTTTTATATATTGTTTTATTGAATTTTTAGATTTGTATCCAAAGGTATTTTTAATTGTTTCATAACTTGGCAAGGCCTTTTGAGCAAAAGTTTCATACAATTTTATAAAAAATTCTTTTTGTTTTTCCGTTAAATCATCTTTCATAAGAATATTATGTACATACGTACATAAAAAGTCAAGTTGTTCTGAAAATGTATTTATGAATTACAAAAAAATAAAATTATTAATTTTTGTAAATTTATTTGACATGAAAAACAAAAATTAGCAAAATGGAAAATTCACATGCTTTTGATAGCATGTAAACTCCTCTATAAACTCCGTAATACTAATTCTATCCATCACGGCTTAATTTGTTCACAAATTAGCCGTTTTTTTTAGTTTAGATTGGTTATTAAAGTTCATCAACCAACTTAGAATCAGATTCCATATTTGATTTAAGAGTTTGTCTTACGATGTCTGCTTGAGTATCAAGCATTTTGCATACTGTTTCAATATTTCTTACTTTATCTTCTAAAATAACATCCGCATTGTTTGTAATGTTACCTGTGATATTTTGATAAGCAGAAAGTGCGGCAGAACCCGTCCCTTGCATTAAATTACCCGCAACTATTGCGCCAAGACCAAATTCTCCGGCATAAGGAGCGAGGGCTTGTAATATGCCGCCCCAACCGGATATTAAACCTGCAAGGGGAAGTACAAAGTTTTGTCCAAATCCGAGTCCGCTTGTAGCACCTGTTGCGTACGAAGCTGTATTAAGTGCAGCTAAGCCCGCTGCTGATACAGCATAGCCTGTTGCCATACCGGCAGCCCCGCCTGTCGGAACTCCGTCTGTTCCAAAGCCCATTGTTATACTTGCAGCACCTGACGGGAACCCTGAATAACTTGAAAGACCTGAAACACCAAAAGAATTTGTTGCAGAGTCAATATAAGAACTTGTCGAATAATTTGGTGACCAATATGAAGTACCCGGTATATTCATCATTTGAGATCCACCAAGTGTCGGCATAAAGCTTGAGGGAGAAAATAAATTAGCAAGCTGCCATAAAAAACCACCGGCAGAACCAAAACCTGAACCCGTTGCAGTAGAACCCGAAACGGTTAAATCCCTTAATCTGTCATAGGTTTCATATAACTCAGCCTTGGCTGCTGAACTTGCGCTACTGTATCTGTTCGCAATTGTCAGTTCATGGTCATTCTTATAAGACATAATATACCTCGATATGTAGTTTATAGATAAAAAAGATAAATAATAATATACTATCCTTTTTATCTTTCGGCAGAACTTTTAAAAACTTTAATTATTTTTTTTAAAAAGTCAAAATTTTTCTTTGCAAAACTTAAAATTTAAAAAAAGAGGTTTTTCTAACCTCTTTTTTTAAATATTTTATTTTTGGTTTTATTTGTTTGCGGATGTTTTTTCTTTTGTTTCAACAAGTATTTCATCTAATAGTTTGGCGCATTCTTCAACAATATTAGCGCAGTGAGCTTTTCTTTCGGGTGAGTGAAAGTCTTTAAAACCCGAGGATAAAACCTTGCAACAAGCTACTTTGTGGTTTTTTGTGAAACGATTGTAAAATTCTTTTGCCAGTGTTCTTGCTGTGTTATCTTGATTTTTGCCGTGAAGCAAACCCAGAACCATTTGAGAGCCGGCAACGGCTCCGCATAAGCAACGTGATGACATTCCCGCAGAAAAACTTGTGGCAATTGAAATAAAGTTGTTATCGGCAAGACCGAGTTCAACTGCCGCCCTTGCTATTGATTCGGAACAGGAATATCCTTCTTGAAAAAAGTTTGGTGCAAGAGATGTGAAATTTTTATCCATATTTACTCCTTAATTATAATATAATTCGTACACTTTGCTGCCGTATATTAAAAATGAAATGACAACACTTGCACTTGCAGAGAGCAATACCGAGCCGGCTGCTATGTCTTTTGAAAGTTTAGCAAGTTTTGCCCACTTATTTTTGTAATATGCATCGATAACAAATTCTATAACAGAATTAATCATCTCCATAACAAGTACCAATGTATTTGCAAAAATGATTATGCAAAATTCAACTATACTTACTTTTAAAAGAAAAGCTACAGATAATGTTAAAAATGCTATTAAAAGATGTTTTCTAAAATTTCTTTGTGAGCGAAATGCTAATCTTAATCCATTTAGTGCATAAATTAAACTTTTTTGAAAATTTCTTGATTGAAATTTATTCATAATTCCTTTAAGACTTTCTTTTGAACACCTACTACAAAATCGTAATCCTTTTTTGTTAAATGGTCAAATCCGATTAAATGTAATATTCCATGACATATTAAAGTTAAAATTTCTGTTTTTAGATTGTTCTCTCCTTTTTGTTTGTCTGCTGTTTCAACAGAGACTATTATTTGACCCAAATCAGCCGTTTTTCTGTGTATTGTTGAATTATTATCGTCATAAAATAAAGAAAAAGTAATAACATCGGTTGAAGAGTTTTTGTTTCTGTATTCTTTGTTTATTTTTCTAATTGTTTCATCGTTGCATAAAGAAATGTCAAAACGAATTTTTGAAATTAGAGGTGAAAATATTTTACTTTTTTTTAATTCTTCACAGGTAAGAATTTTTTTTAGCAAGTCATCAATGGCTTTTTTATATTCTTTTAAGACGATTTTATATTTTTTTAAATTGATATTATCAATTTTTGTTAAAGTAAAACTACTTTTCATCTTCATCTTTCTTTTGAGCTTTTGCCTGAAGCTCTTGGATTTTCTTTTCAAATTCGTCATCAGCGGGATTTTGTATGGTTATTTTGTTTTTGTCGGTTATTTCGTTTATAACTCTTTCTTGGTATTTAATTCTTTCGTGTTGCATACCTCTTAAGATTTTGTTAAAGGTCATGGCAATTATTTTTATATCTTTTAAGGTTAAAGGACTGTCGGATAATTGTCCGTCATTAAGCCTTTCAGTGAATATTTTGTTTACAATGGCTTCTATTTCTTCTTGAGTTGGTTTTTTGAGAGAACGAACGGCACTTTCAAGTGCGTCTGCGAGCATTAATATTGCCGTTTCTTTGGTTTGAGGTTTTGGACCGGGGTATCTGAATTGTCCTTCTTGAACATTTTCTATTCCTTCTTGCTCAATTGCTTTATTATAAAAGTGCCCCGCAAGGCTTTCTCCATGGTGTTGTTGAATAAAATCAATTATAACTTGAGGAAGCCCGTATTTCTTAGCCATTTCAACGCCGTCTTTTGTATGCAAAGTAATAACCATTTTGCTTTGTCTTGGTGTTAAGGTTGTGTGCGGATTTTCAACTCCGAAATAAGATTGGTTTTCTATGAAAAATAAAGGCCTTTGTAATTTGCCTATGTCATGATAAAAAGCACCTACTCTGGCCAGTATTGAATCGGCTCCGATTGCTGCAGCTGCAGATTCACAAAGATTTGCAACCATAAGTGAATGATGAAAAGTTCCGGGAGCAGAACTTCTCATTTTTGATAAAAGTTCTTGATTTTGGTCTGCAAGTTCAATTAGCGCATAAGGCGAAACAATTTTGCAAATTTTTTCAATAATAGGAATTAAAAACATTGCAATCATAGAAGAAACAAGACCGTTTATTAAACCTAAAATCGGATTTTGCGGTTGAAAATGTATTAATCTTGTTATTGCTTCGGTTTGAACTTCAAATAATGAAACAAAAAACATTGCAAAGAACATAACAATGCCTATTTGTGTCCCGCACCATATAATATCAAAACGTTTTGAATATGACATTTTTGATACCAAATAGCTTGAAGATAAAATAGCACAAATAAATACATAAAAAATTTGAGAATCAAAAAATAATGTGACCGATAATATTCCAAGCATTAAAATTGATACCAAAAATGACAAAACGGGGTTTGTAAAAATTGCTAAAATCATCGTAAATGCCGCAAAAGGCATTAGATAATTGGAAACATACCCTGAATTTGATATAACTATGCAAACATACGTCAGAATTATTGAGGACATTGCAACATAGGACATATATCTTGGAGTATAATATTTTTTTTCATATTTTTTAATGTACAACATTAAAGAATACATTGATAAACAAACAAGAGCAAATATTCCTATGACACCGTCTCTATTCAGTTCAAAAGCATTATAGCCGGATTGTTTCAGGGCATCTTTTTTTAGTTGAGTAACCTTTTCGCCCAGAGTTAAAATTTTGTCTCCTTTCTTGAAGGATACAACATAGGGTTTAACGGCATTTTTTGCATTTTTGCGTGCGATTTCCGTTGCATATTCATCAATTATCAAATTTGGTACTACGGAATGTTCGATTAGGCCTATAATAAAAGGATATTGAGTTTTTTTAATGTGCATTCCAAGGGTTTTATCAATATAGCTGTCGGTTATAAAATTAGAAATATCGGTGTCAAAGACCCCGACATTTAAAAGTTCATTTAAAATGTATTTTGTATTGGTGAATGCGGACGTTAAATTAGCTTCTGAAGTTGACAGTATAAAAGCAATGGCTTTATTTTTTCTTTCCGTATCATTTATTTCTAAAAGATCAAAAAGTTCTTTTTGTTTGGTTTGGTAGGTTTTATTTTCTTTTTTGATTCTTTCGATATCGTCCATTGCTTTTTGTAAGTCAATTTTTATATAATCGCCTTCAACCGGAGCAACTACGGGACGAATTTTATTTGCAACTTCGCGTTTTATGAGTTCCGTTCTTTGTTTGTCTACTACTTCAAAACTGTTTTTTGCATATATCGTTTTTTGCGCTATGCCGTTCGTTATTATGTTTTGATATAAGTAGTAGCGAATTGAAAGAAGTGCGGTTAAGATTATTGCTACTAGTAAAAAAGCACTTATTGCCGCAGGTTTTGATGAGTGAAAAATATCTTCGTTTTTAAATATGTTATAAAAATTTTTCATATAAATTCCGCATTTAAACCTAATACTATTACATTATACAATAAATTTCTTTTTACTATATACTTTTATATTATGAAAAGAATTATGTTTATTATCGGATTGTTTAGTTTTTTTGTTTTTAAAAATGTTGTTTTTGCATCCGAAGCAAAAACAAGCATAAGAGAACTTTTTAGAAATAATGAAGCAATTATATATACAATAAATATAAGAAATTTTGGTGCTATTGATAAAAATTTTGACGGAATAATTGATAAAGAACAAGGTGATATTGCGGGAACATTTTTAAATGCTAAAGAAAAATTAAAAGATTTAAAAACTGAAGGCATAAATACTGTTTATCTTCTTCCGATTACAAAAACGGGAAAATTAAAGGCGCTGGGTACTGCAGGTTCTTTATATGCAATGGATAGTTTTGATGAAATAAGCCCGTTTTTAGATGATGAAACAAATGAAAAATCGGTATATGAAGAAGCAAAGGAATTTGTTGATTACGCCCATCAGCTCGGTTTGAAGGTAATAGTTGATTTACCCAGTTGCGGTTCTTATGATTTGAGTTTAAATAAACCTATTTGGTTTATTACTGATAAAAATAACGAAACATTGGTGCCTGCAGATTGGGCAGATGTAAGATTGTTTAAAATATATAATCGTAACAGAACCTTGTATGAAGAAAATTTGAATAATTTTAAAAAATTTATAGATTTTGCTCAAAATCTTGGTTTTGACGGAATAAGAGCGGATGTTGCAGCAATTAAGCCTTATTCTTTTTGGAAAAATTTAATATCTTATGCAAGAGAAAAAAATCAGGATTTTTTATTTTTGGCTGAAGCAAGTCCGGATTGGAATAATCCTGCTTCAAATATTATTTTGCATTATGCATCGATTGATGAGTTATTGGATGCCGGTTTTGATTGCTATTACGGTTCTTGGAGTGATTTTAAAAGTATTAGAACCAAAAAAGAATTTGATTCAAAAATTGAAAAAAACTTTAATATTTTAAAGAGAAATAAAAATGCTTCGATTATGTCTGCATTTGCAACGCATGACCAGCAGGCTCCGATTTTAAGAGGGGTTAACTATTGGAATATGATTTTGTGGTTAAATGCAACTTTAAAACAAAATGCATATTTTCTTGACGGTTTTTCGACCGGAGATGATTATACTTATTCATACGAAAATAAAAAGGCTGAAAAAACATATACTGATGATGAATATTATTTTGTTCATTCGGGTATGTTTGATATTTTTAACTTATCTGCAGCGTCCAAAGGGAATTATCCGAATTTAAAAAATCAATATTTGAAAGCAATCGATTTTAAAAAAAGAAATTCAAATTTAATAAAAAACGGAAAATTCTCTCTTTTAAATACCGGTAACGATAAGGTATTTGCATATAAAATTAAAGATTTTGAACAAGAATTAATAGTTGTCGGTTCTTTGGATGAACAAAATGTTCAAAATGCTGTTGTAAAATCTGATTATTTAAAAAAAGATCATGTTTTTTCAATAATAAATGCAAAAAAACATCCAAAAACGGAAAAAGGCAAATTAAATATAATGCTTGAGCCGCTTGAACTTCAAGTATATTTAATTGGTCTTGCAAAATACAGAGCAATGTAGTCAGTCGAGTAAGTTTTCAAGAATATCGGCATTTTTTTGAGCGTTTTTGGGCATAACTTTAGTTGTTTTTTTGATGTATTCTCTTAATGCTTCTCGAACGAATTCCGAACGAGTTCTTTGTTCTTTAAATGCAAGCTCATCGATAGTTTTTAAAAAATTGTCTTTCATTGAGATTAGAATTCGAGCCATCATTACCTCTTTAAACTACGTTTGTAATTATATCATGTTTTTGTTTTTAAGAAAAATTTTTAAAAGACTTAGCCGAGACTGCTAATTTTTTTTGATTTTATCATGTGTAAAAATTTAACAAGATGAATTAAAGGAGGAAAAATGACTGAAAAATTAGAACTTTACAGGTGTGAAATTTGCAATAATCTTGTTGAAGTTGAGCATGAAGGAGCCGGTACTTTGGTGTGTTGCAATGAAGATATGAAATTATTGCATGAACATGAAGCAAATTCTCAAAATGCTCATTTTGCCCATGTGGAAGAAATTGAAAATTCTGACGGCATTAAGCATATTAAAGTTAAGTTTAACCATGTTATGACAAAAGAGCATCATATTGAATTCATTGAAGCAATTTCAAAGGATAAAAAATATGTAAAAAGAAAATTTTTAAATGAAGATGAAACTCCTGAAATGACTATAAGATGTCATTGCGACAAAGGGTTTTATATAAGACTTTATTGCAATAAAGATGGCGGTTGGGTAACTAAAACCGAAATATAAAGAACTTAAAGGGGATACAAGATGGAAACTAAATTGATACAAGCATTTAATAAGCAAATCAACCATGAATTTTACAGCGCATATTTATATTTTGCAATGTCAACATATTTTGATGAAATAGCTATGAGCGGCTTTTCAAAATTTATGAAACATAAAGCATCCGAAAAATTGGATTGTGCTCAAAAAATATATGATTATATAATTTTAAGAGATGAAAAACTGACATTTTCAAAAATTGAAGAACCTTCCGTTGATTGGATAAATGTGTCCGATATATTTTCAACTGCACTTTCTCATGAAGAATTTATATTAACGCAATTAAATGAATTATACAGAACCGCAAGAGAAGCAGACGATATAGCGGCAATGGAATTTATATCAGAGCTTTTGAATAAAGGCGTTATGGCAGTCGGTTATTATCGAAAACTTGTATTCAGAGTAAAGAACGCCAATGTTATTTCGGCAAATATTGAACATTTGGATGAAGTTATAAATGAGCTTAAGATTTAGTGAAATTTTGGGCGCAAAATTTTCTGATAGAGCAAATTTCGCATTTTGGTTTTTGCGGTTTGCAGATGTTTTGACCGAGCGTTACGAGAAGAGTATTGAAATCAATCCAATATTTTTTAGGTAATATTTTTCTTAGTGCAAATTCTGTTTCTTCGGGTGTTTTTGTGCTTACATATCCTAATCTGTTTGATATTCTGTGTACATGTACATCAACGCAAATTGCCGGTTTATTAAAACCTTTTGTTAAAACGAGATTTGCGGTTTTTCTTCCGACTCCTTTGAATTTTATTAATTCTTCAATGGACATCGGGACTTTGGAATTGTGTTTTTCAACAAGAATTTTTGAAAGGTTAATTATTTGTTTAGCTTTATTTTGATAAAAACCGACAGGATAAATGGCTTTCGAGAGAGTTTCTTCGTCCAGTTCAGAAATTTCTTGCGGGGTTTTACCTAATGCAAGCATTCTTTTTGTCGCACCGATTGTGGTTTTATCGTTTGTTCTTAATGATAAAATACAGCAGATTAAAACCAGATAAGGATCTTTTATATTTTCCATAAAATCAACAAACTCGCTGTGCTGCATGCGGTTTTGAATAAAGTCATCTTTTAATATTGAAAAAATTTTACTTATGTTCATGATATAATATAATAATACATAAAAAACGAGGAGAAAATTTATGAGTGAAATAATGGAAATAAATGATAATAATTTTGAACAAACGGTTATTAAATCAGATATGCCTGTAGTAGTTGATTTTTGGGCGCCTTGGTGCGGACCATGCAGAAAACTTGCTCCGGTTTTAGAGCAAGTTCAAAATGAATATAAAGATACGGTTAAGTTTGTTAAAATTGATGCGGATAAAAATATAAATACCGCTAAAGAATACGGAATTTCAGCGCTTCCCAGTGTTTTGATTTTTAAAGACGGCGCTTTAAAGGAAGTAATGGTGGGTTTGCTTGCAAAATCCGCAATAATCACCAATATTAAAAAGTATATTTAATCAAAAGAAATTTCATTATTTTGAAATTTTTCGATTAAATCGCTGTATCCGCCTATATTTTTACTGTCAATAATGATTTGAGGAAATGTTGCAAGATAAGGAAGATTGTATTCTTTTGTAAGTTTTTTTCTCATTTCGTCTTCATTTTCTTCGCAAGAGATTTCTTCAAATGTAACTTTGTGTTCATCCAGAAACATTTTTGCCTTTTGACAAAAAGGGCAATAGTCAAGGGTGTAGATTTTAACTTCTTTTGTCATTTTTTAATCCTATCTAAAATTTTTTCTGTCGACTTTTTTTCATCTTCCGGTATATCTAATTTCAGATAGTCTTCAAAGTATTCAACTGCGGAGACTTTATCTTGTCTGCCCAGAAAAAGTATGCCCAGTTTTTTGTAGCTAAGTGCAAATTTTTCATTTAGCATTATAGATTTTAAATATGCTCCAATGGCTTTATCTATTTGTTCGTCTGCTTGGTAGGCTTCACCAAGCATGTAGTATAGTAAGTGATTTCTTGTTTTTTCAGTTACTAATTCTAAATTAGAAATAGCCGATGCGTAATTACCCAACTCCATAAATATTCTGGCTAATTCGTAATTATAATCAATGTTATCAGGTTCTTCTTCAGTTGCTATGGATAACATCTCTAAGGCATCGTCATATCTGCAATCTGCTATTAATTCTCTTATGTAATCTATTCTTGAAAGTTCGTTTTGCATAATGTCTATTGTTTTTATATTTAACAGTGTGTCTGCTATATTATAATAAAAAAAATATTTTTTTTTCAACTTTGCTCGGATTGCATAATAAATAGCTGTAAACAGTTTTTTAATTTTATATTTATGTGCATTATTATTCTTGATAATTCCTTATCCCCATGATTTAATTAAGAAAAAGATTAAAATAAGGAATTGATTATGTCAGGACACTCAAAGTGGGCAAATATAAAACATAAAAAAGCAAAAACTGATGCGTTGAGGGGAGCTAATTTTGCAAAATATTCAAGAGAAATTATTATAGCAGCTAAAATTGGCGGCGGAGATTTAAACGGTAATTTTCGTTTAAGGACGGCGGTTGAAAAAGCAAAAGCAGGCGGTTTACCGAACGATACAATAAAAAGAGCAATTGATAAAGGCACAGGAAACGCTCAGGGTGAAAATTTTGAAGAAATAACTTATGAAGGATACGGAGCCGGCGGTGTTGCTATATTTATAGAGGCAGCAACCGACAACAGAAACAGAACCGCAGGAGATATTAGAAGTTATTTTACAAAATTTGGCGGAAATTTAGGTGAAACCGGTTGTGTCGGCTGGATATTTGAACCTTGCGGATTGATTGCTATTGATAAGCCGCCTGAAGCCGATAAACGTTCCAAGGAAGAAGTCAAAATGTTTGATTTTGATAAGCTTTTTGAAGATTGTATGGAATTCGATCCGATGGATGTCTGGGAAGACGAAGAAGAAAACGATTATAAAATTAAAACTACTACCGAAAATTTGCAGATGACCGCAGAAGGTTTGGAGAAATTAGGTTATAAATTAAAAAGTTCGGAATTAACCAGAATTCCTTCAAATTCCAATGAAGTTACGGATGTTAATATTGCTAAGAAAGTTGTTCTTCTTTTAGAAAAGCTTGATGAACATGATGATGTTCAAAATGTTTATTCAAATTTTGAAGCAAGCGATGAAATTATGAACTCACTTGATGTATAATTTATTTTGAAGGTTTTATGACAGAAATTACACTAAGCTTCATATTTATGATTACAGGGTTTTTATTATCCCTTTATGCTTGCGTTTCAAATGATGCTATACAAACCTTGGGTACTTTTTTAAACACAACAAAAGATAGACCGGTATGGCAAATTTGGCTTTATGTCGGTTTTGTTATGGTTTTAACCTTTACAATAGGCTGGATTGTAAACGACGGAGACATGGCGTTTCACCGATTGGATAGAATTCCGCATGCTCAAACATTTTATTGGTGGCATATACTGCCTCCTTTGGTGCTTTTGTATTTGACAAAAAAAGGAATTCCCGTTGCAACGGCTTTTTTAATAGTGAGTGTTTTTTCTTCAAATACGGTTATAGGTTTAATGATTGCAAAATCTTTTGTGGGTTATATAACAGCTCTATTTGCCTCGTTAATTTTGTATTTTTTTATTGCAAGAAAAGTTGAAAAAATATTTTTATATATGAAAAATAAACCTATTCCGACACCCTGGATTGTTGCAAAATGGTTATCTACTGCGTTTTTGTGGAGCGCTTGGCTTTTGCAAGACGGTGCTGTATTGTTTATATATTTGCCGAGAAAATTAACCTTAGTTCAACTTATTTTAAGTTTATCCGTATTTTTGGCATTGCTTTTTGTTTTATGTTACAAAAGAGGCGGAGAAATCCAAAATATAGTTAAATTGAAAACCAACACTCAAGATGTAAGAAGTGCAACTATTATAGATTGCGTTTATACATTAATCCTTTTATATTTTCAGTGCGTAAACAATATTCCGATGTCGACTACTTGGGTGTTTTTAGGGGTTTTAGCGGGCAGGGAAATTGCTTTGTATAACAGATTACGTTTTATAACCGAAAAGAAAGTCTATAAACACTTAATAAAGGATTTATCAAAAGCAATAATAGGTCTTGTTGTTTCAATCGGTGTTGTTTTTGTAATAAACCAATATGAAAGCATTTTAAGTTTAATAAAACATTATATCAATTTATAATTTATTTTTTCTTATCGGCAAGTTCACTGTCTATTCTTAAAAATACGGGAATTATTTCTTCTTTTGAAATTAGCTTTTCTGCTTTTATATTATTTGTTTTGATGTCGTCCAATTTCGTATTTATATCGTATTTTAGTTGTTTTGCCATTGATTTTGCAATATTGGGACAGTACGGATAAATCAAAGATGAAATCACACACATTATTTCAAGAACAGTATACAAGACATTTCCGCACTCTTGCATTTTTTCTTCCTTTGCAAGTGTCCAAGGAGCGCTATCCGTTACATATTTATTCGTTTTATCAACAAGTTCGTTAATTTTTAAACTTGCTTCTTGTACTTCAAAATAGTCAAAGTGATGTTTTACTTCTTGAATTGTTTTTATAGCTTCATCAAAAAGAGGAGAGTTTTTAATAAATTCAGATTTTATTTCACCGTCAAAATATTTTACAAGCATGGAAAGAGTTCGGTTTAAAAGATTTCCCATTGAATTAGCAAGGTGCGCATTTACTTTTTCTTTAAAATCTTCATCGGAATAATTGCCATCACGGCCAACAGGGGCTGCTGTTGCCATGTAATATCTGAAAGCATCCGCTTTATCTAATTGATATGCTTTTAGGACATTTTCGGGTGAAACCACATTTCCTAATGATTTTGACATTTTGGCTTCATCTATCGTAATCCATCCATGGGCAAGGATGTGTTTAGGAAGCGGTAAATCCAATGCCATTAATATTGCGAGCCAATATATGCTGTGAAATTTTAAAATATCTTTTCCAATAACTTGAACATCTGCAGGCCAGTACGTTTTAAATTTTTCAGAGGGATTTTCGGTATCATAGCCGAGAGCCGTTATATAGTTTGAAAGTGCATCAATCCATACATATATAACTTGTTCGGAATCGTCTAAAACGTCTATGCCCCAATTTACATTTGATTTTGCTCTTGAAACAGATATATCTTCAATGTTTTCAAGTTGATTAATAACTTCATTTGCTCTGAAATCAGGGACTATAAAATCAGGATTTTGTTTTATGTGTTTTAAAATAGCATCTTTGTATTTTGTTAATTTAAAGAAGTAGTTTTCTTCGGATACTTGTTCGGGTTTTTTCTTATGCACGAGGCAGCAACCGTTTTCATCCAAATCTTTATCGGCTAAAAAAGCTTCGCAACCCGCACAATATAATCCTGTATATGAATTTTTATAAATATCGCCTTTTTTGACAAGTTTTCTAAATATTTTTTGTACGGTTTTTTTATGATAATCGTCTGTTGTTCTTATAAATTGCGAATAATTTATATCCAGTAATTTCCAACAATCTATAAATTTTTGAGCATTAATATCGCAAAATTCTTTTGGGGCTATACCAACTTGTGCGGAAGTTTTTTGAATTTTAATTCCATGCTCATCCGTTCCTGTCAGCATGTATGAATTATCTGTTCTTTGACTGAAATGTCTTGTTATAACGTCGGTTAAAATTTTTTCATAAGCATGACCTATATGCGGGGCACCGTTTACATAGTCTATAGCTGTTGTTGTATAAAATTTTTTCATATCTAAATCCTATAAGTTAGTTACTATTGGATTATAGCACATAAAAAAATAATATTTAAAATTATTCCTTGCTTCCTGAGCGATAGCCGTTATATACATATATAATAGGAAGCAGAATGTCTACGGGAATATATTGCGCAACCTTTTTGAAGCCGAGTTTGATTGTTGCTACTATATCGTCAAAATTTGCAAGCGAATCTTTAAGTGTATATTTTCTGATTGGTTCGTTTTCATCTTTTGTAGCATTTGTAATTCCTGTTGCTATTGCTGCTCCTGAAAGCATTGCAACAATCGAAGCAACAATTTTTGATGAATTTTTGTTTAATGCTTTGACGTTTTCGCATAGTTTTATAGCTGCGGTAACCATCAGCATGGGAACTGAAGTATTCATTATCTGAAACATTGCTTCTTTATATTTTTTCTTTTTTTGTTTCTTATTTGCATTAATTGAGCCGGCTAAAACCCCGCCAAGGTTTGCTCCGCCTGCCATAAGTAACATTTCTGAAACATCTCTTAAGGTTGATTTTTGAAGTTTGCTGGTATCCGGAATAATTGAATGTTTAAACATTTTAGCCGACAATACCATCGCAACTCCGGCACCGATTGCCGCTCCTGCTAACGGTTTTATATTTATATTTTGCTTGTTATTTACCTTTTGTGATGCTTTAGAAAAATCTCTGTATGATTTAAAATTCGTGTAAGTGTTATTTTCGATATACATGGTATTTTTACTTTCGCCATTGTATATAAAAGCAGAAAATAAAAAATTTTGCTATATTTATTTTTTTAAATTTAGAGTATTTTACTAAATTCTTCTTTTGGTGCTGCACACAATGGGCATATCCAATCCGCTTTTAAATCTTCAAATGCAGTGTTATCGTTTTCTTCGGGGTCATAAATATAACCACAAACTTTGCAAATATATTTATCCATTTTATTTCTCCTTTTTTTAGATTGTATCTTTGTTTTTTAGAAAAAATATTCATCTTTTGAGCTAAGACTATATTAATAAATCTTTACAAAAATGATATAAAAGGCAATTTTGTTGACTATAAAAACTTTATTTGCATATAGGGGTTTATAGTTTTATGGAGGCACACACATTATGGGAGTGATCACAAGTGTTGATCAAATGCAGCAGTTAAATGATGCTATTGTTCAAAAATACAGGCGACAATATTCTGCTTCGCAAGTTAATACAAATAGTCAAAATGATGCTTCGGTTTTTAATGATATTGAAACAGACAGTTATTGTACCGATGGATCTGATGACGGAAAGGTATCTTTTTGGGACGGATTTAAAAGTGTTGCTACAGGTATTGGTAAATCGCTTTTAAATATGGTAAAGGGAGCCATTAAAAATCCTATTAAAACTATAGCCATGGTCGGTTTATGTTGTGTTCCGGTTGTTGGGCCAATTGCTATAGGTTATTTTGCAGCTAATGGAATAATAAACGGTGTAAGTCAGGTAATTAGTTCAATAGATCAGGTAAATAATGCAAAAACTGATGCTGAGGCTAAACTTGCTCTTGAAAGTATAGGCAGCGGTGCTTTTCAAACAGGTGCATCTGTTCTTGGATTAAAAGGAGCAGGCAGTTTATTAAAAAGTCAATTAAGTAGCAGCTCTGTAGTTGCAACAATTAAAAGCGGCGGTTCTGTCGGTGAAGTTACCGGTGCTGCAATTGGAGAAACTGCAAAAAATATGGGAAGCGTAGTCAAAGCTTTCGGTAAAAAAATTACCGGCGGGGCTGAAGCTGTAAAAGGTATATATAAGGGTATAAAACAAGAAGGAGGATTTACTTCATACATTAAAGGCAAATATGTAGAATTTAAAGTTGGTGCTAAAAATAGAATTGAAAATTTTGCATCGGAAACTCAGAAAAAAATAGACAATTTTGGTAAGGATTCAAACGGTACAAGTTTTGCTGAAAGAGTAAGACAACGTTTCTCAAGAAGCGGAAGACAAGCAAGACAAGAATCTCTTGAAGCTGCAGCTAAAAAACTTAAAGAGCTAAAGACTAATTCTAATGTCAAAAAGAACGGTTCTAATTATGAGCATACAACCACTGAAAATGGTATTGAAACAACAAGCACTTATGATGCCAGAGGTTTAAAGACACAAGAAGTTATTGTGGAAAAAACAGTTAATAATGGTGTAGCTTCAACCCGAACAACAACAGTAAAATATAATAGCAGCGGTGCAAAAGTAAGTACAAGGACTGTAGAAGCTCCGATTGAAGGAAGCGTGGGAGCAAAAGTTGAAACTGTTGAAAAATTCGGCAAACTCGGTTCACATAAGACAACTGTTAAAACAGAAACTCCAAATGCAGACGGCACAACGATGAAAACTGTTGAAACCGATAAGACCGGCATTTTTGGAAATAAAGTAGCAAGAAGAAGCGAAACTTTAGTAAATGCGGACGGAAAGACCATTGAAACGTATTCAAGCAAACTTAACCAAAATACCGGTGTTTATTCGTTCCAGCAGAAAACAGCTGATTCTACTACGAGCGTTCGTGGCGGTAATAATGGTTACAGAGCTTCATCAGAGACAATAAAAGTTGACGGTAAAAGTCAAACAACTAATTCATACGCTCTTGGAGATGCAACATCTACAACATCAAAATTATCCTTGCCGGAAAAAGCAAAAATGTTTAAAAATACTACGGATTTGGGAGTGTATGCGGATAAGTTTGTAGGAAAACCGAAAGCATTTGAAAGTAATCCTTTCTATACAGCATACTCTTGGTATGAAGCAACAAAAGAAGAATAAATATTACGGATAAATAAAAAGAGGGGATATCCCCTCTTTTTATTCTGCTTGTCTTTTAAAACTCCATCTTGCAATTGAAAGAGTCACAATCGCAATAATGACCAAAGGTATTAGATTTTTAATCACTGTTAGTGCATCCATATTTTTAAAATATATTCCTTTTGTTATAAGCATAAAATATCTTAGAGGATTTAGCGAACTTATATATTGAAAAAATTTTGGCATGTCTTCGATTGGAGAAACAAATCCGGAAAGCAAAACCGCAGGCATTTGAAAAGCAAAAACCCCTAATATAGCTTGTTGTTGAGTAAAGGCAAGGGATGAAATAAATAACCCCACACCGACTATTGATAAAAGTGAGACAATCATTGAAATGATGTAAAGGAATATTGAGCCTGAAAAAGGAACTTTAAACAAGTAAATTATTATAAGAGTTATAACTATTCCGGAAATAAATGCCACAATTAAAGGCGGTATGGTTTTTGCGATTAATATTTCATCATTATTTAAAGGGCTTACCATTAATTGTTCAAATGTTCCGAGTTCTCTTTCTCTTGCAATTGAAAGAGCGCTCAAAAGCAGACTTAAAACAAGTGATAACATTACAATCATGCTTACTGTTAAAAACCACTTATATTCAATATTGGGATTAAACCAATTTCTTGTAATTATATTAATGGTACTTTTTTTAATATTAAATTTCTTTTCCAGTTCGCTGCTGTACGTGCCTACTATTTGGTTTGCATATCCTGAGATAATGCTTGCCGAATTAGTTTGTCTGCCGTCTGTTATAATAAGAATTTTTGTCGGGGTTTTTTCATTTATTTTTTTTGCGAAATCATTTTGAATGATAATTCCCAATTGTGAATTTTTTAAATCGATATCATTTTTCAGTTCTGATATGGTATTTCTGTTTCGAATTTTTCTGAACCATTTTGAATTATGAAATCTTGAAATAAGCTCCCTTGAATATTGAGTATTTGAGTAATCTAATACCGAAATATCTATGTTTCTTACTTCCAATGTTATTGCATGGGCAAAAATAAAGAGCTGTATAATTGGCGGAAATATAATTAAAGCCCTGTTTTTCGGGTCTTTAAATATTGCAAGAAACTCTTTTTTTATGAGAGCTTTTATTCTTATGAATGTGTTTTGCATTTTTCCAACCTCAAATTTATGTTTTTATAAACAAGTAGAAATAAAAGTATTCCAAGTATGCTCATGAAAACCGAATTAATTATTACGATTTTTGGTATTGTTCCTGCCATAAATTCACTTTGTATAAAGGTGATGAAGTATCTCGGCGGTAATATCATGGTTAAATATTGAAAAAAAGCAGGCATTGAGGAAATCGGATAAATTAAGCCGGATAACATCAGAGCGGGCAAAAGTCCGAAAGAAAGTGCCATTTGAGAAGAAGAAAATTGTTCTTTGTATGAAGAACTGATTGCAAGCCCCACTCCAAGGCAACAAAAAAGATATAAACCGCCTACAAAAAACAGGATGAGCAAATTTCCCTTAAAAGGAATTTGAAAAACTTTTATACAAAGAAAAACATTAAACATTAATGAAGCCATTCCTAAGATAAAATAAGGAATATATTTTCCTATAACAAAGTTCATTCTGGTTATATTAGTAGCATAAAGAGATTCAATCGTTCCTCTCTCCCATTCCCTTGAAATAACAAGTGCCGTGAGCAGCATGCCTATTAAATTCATTGTAACCGCAAGAGACCCCGGTAAAATGAAAAGATGGGAATTTATGTCTTGATTGTACCAAAATCTGGTATCTGCCGATATGAGATCTTTTGAGGTTGTATATTTAAAGTCAGAGGATTCGTTAAGCCAATTTTTTACTATTTCACCGCAATAATTTTGTACATAATTTGCCAGATTTGCTTCGGAACCGTCAGTTATTACAAATACACTTGCAGGCGTTTGTTTAATGAGATTTTTTGTGAAGTCGTTCGGAAAAATTATTGCTCCTTTAAGGTATGAATTTTGAATTTTTTTGTACATTTCATCTTTATTAAAAAAATATTGACTTTTAATATAGTCACTGTGGTCAAAAGAATTTATAAGAGTTGATAATTTCGGATTAATATCATCATTTTTTATTCCGAGTGTTATTTTAACTGTGTCTAAATTAACCCCCCAGCGATATAAAATAAGAATTATTAAAGGCAGGATAAAAGCGATTAAAATACTGGAGAAGTCTCTTATAATTTGGTAGAATTCTTTTTGAATAAGGGCAAAATAAATCTTCATGCTTCTTTTGCTCCTTTGATAATGTTAAAAAAAGCTTCATTCATGTTTTTAGCATTGGATTTTTTAATTAAATTTGACGGAGTATCAAGAGCTACAATTTCTCCATTGTAGAATAGGCTGATATTGTCACAAAATTTTGCTTCATCCATAAAGTGCGTTGTAACAAGAACGCTAACTCCCATTTTTGATAAAGTTTTTATATGTGTCCAAAATTCTTTTCTTTGAATTATATCAACCCCTGATGTCGGCTCGTCTAAAAACAAAATCGGCGGTTGATGAATTAATGCACAGCCGAGAGAAAGTCTTTGTTTAAAACCAAGCGGTAATAATGAAGTAATTGTATTTTTGTATTCTTCCAATTCAAATACTTTAATTATTTTGTTTATTTTTTCTTTTTTTTCTTTTCCATAAAGTCCGTATGCTCCTGAAAAAAAATTTAAATTATCCAATACGGATAATCTTGAATACAGAGAAAATTTTTGTGCCATATATCCAAGATAATTTCTTGCTTTAGCGGGGTTTTTTGAAACATCTGTTCCCATTATATAGCCTTTGCCGCTCGTGGGTTTAATTAGTGCACACATCATTTTAAATGTAGTAGATTTTCCCGCACCGTTTGGACCCAAGAGTCCAAAAATTTCTCCTTTTTGAATGCAAAAGGAATTGTTTTTAACGGCCCAGAAGTTTCCGTAACGTTTTGATAAGTTTTCGGCTAAAACTCTACAATTTTCTTTATATGGTTCAATATGGTAATTTTTTGCTATTTCGGAGGGTTTTTCGGTATATCCTCCCATTAAGCCAATAACTTTTTTTTCAAATTTTTCGGGATTTTCTCCTAAAAACTTTGTATTTCCTTGAAAAATTATTTTGCCTTTGTCCAGAATAATGCTTAAATCAAAGTTAAAAGCTTCGTCTAAATAAGAGCTTGACCAAATCACGCTTGTATTTTTATCTATACTTTTTTTAACAAGGTTTAATAAATCAACTCTTGAAATAGGGTCTACTCCCACAGACGGTTCATCAAGTATTAAAAGTTCAGGTTTTCCGATTAGAGCGCAGGCAAGTCCGAGCTTTTGCTTCATGCCGCCGGATAAGCGCCCTGCGAGCCTTTTTTCAAAAGGTTTCAGTTTGGTAAATTCAAGCAGCTCATCAAAATTACTTTCTTCTTTTTTTAATTTTGAATATAATTTTAAATTTTCAATTACGGTTAAATCTTCGTACAGTCCGAATTTTTGCGGCATATATCCTGCAATTTTAACAATTTTTTCTTTTTCTTGTACCGGATTAAAATTTAGTGTTAAAATGCTTCCTTCCGTAGGACAAATAAGCCCCATAATTAGCCTTAAAAGAGTTGTTTTGCCGGCCCCGTCCGCTCCTAAAAGAGCAATTATTTTGCCCTTTTCAAGTTTTAGGTTTATATTTTCAACAGCATTATGGTTTTCAAATGTTTTTGTAAGCGAGTTGATTTCAATACAGTTAGCCACTTTAGCCTACCTCATCAAGATTAATTTTGATTGTTACCGGCATGCCTTGTCTTAAATATTTATCTGTTTCATAAATATATACTCTTATCCTATATACAAGATCAACCCTTAAGTCTTCGGTTTGAACTGTTTTTGGAGTAAATTCCGCCACTGGTGATATGTAGCCTATGTAGCCGGTGTATTCTTTTTTCTTTTTGGTTTTAGGGTCGAGCGTGTCTGTGTAAACGTGAGCAACTTGACCGTATTTAATGTTTCCTAAATCAGTTTCTTTTATGTATGTTCTAACCCAAACAGGATTATTTAAACTCATTACATAAACTATTTGAGATGCATTTAAAAATGCACCTTTTTCTTGAGCTCTGGTAGTTATTATGCCATCTTGAGGTGCATATAGTTTTGTGTAATCCAATTGATTTTTTTGATAAATTCTGTTTGCGGTATTTTCTTTATATTTTGCAATTGAGTAATTTTTTTTGTTTAAAAGTGCTTCGCATTCTTCTTTTGAAACAGTATCATCAAAACATAAAGGATAATTTCTTTTGAATTTTGACGTATCATCTTTTGCTTGAGCCAGAGAGCTTTTTTCCTGATAAATTGCTTTTTTATAATTGGCAACATAGTCTTTATCATCAATTGTTGCAATAAGTTCGCCTTTCTTTACGCAGTCTCCTTCTTCTTTATATAATTTGTTTAATACTCCCGAAACTTGAAAAGATAAATCCACCTGTCTTATTTCAATATTACCGAAGGTTTCTATAATGTTTGGTTTTTGTTTAAAAAATAAAACAATAAAAAATGTAAGTATTGATATAATTATTAAAATTACCGCTACTATAATTATTTTTTTCATAGTTGACCGCCCAGAGCTTTATATAATGTGATATAACTTGTTAGTCTTGATGCTTTAGAGTTTGCAAAAAGTTGTTCTTTTTGATTTAGTGTTATTTCTGATTTGAGAAAATCTATTTTTGATATAGTTCCTCTTTTTAATTTTTTATCGGAATTTTTAAAATTTTTTTCTTCTAAATACATCTCATATTTTGCGTTTTGTTCTGTTTTTTTGTCATATTTAATAATATTTAACGCATTATTTACTTCTTTAATTGCATTTAAGTCTGCTTGTTTGTACATTTCAAAAAGTTCTTCAAAACGAGCTTTTTTTATTTTCAAATTGGCAATTTTCTTGCCGCCTGTGAAAATATCTTGTGTTAATCCCGCAAGTAAAAATGCAAATGAAGATTCCCAAGAAAAGAAATTGCCGCATCCGGCGGTGTCAAATGCAAGAAAACCGTTAATTGCAAATGTGGGAAAAAATTCTTTTTTTGCAATTCTTATATCAATTTTTGCGCTTTTTAATTTATTTTCTATTTCAATTAAATCGGGACGATTATAGATTAAGTCACTGCTTATTGTTTCAGGGATAACTTTTGTATATTCAAAGTTTTCAAGAGTGCTTCTTTTTATATCACTTGAATTAGCAGGGCTTTCTCCGATTAATGTACAGAAATTAAAAATAATCGATTTTTGATTTTTAATAAGATTTTCGAGTATGGTTTTTTGGTTGATAAGTTCTTGTTTAATATTGTTTAATTCGCTAGAATCTATTATGCCGTATTTATATTTATTTTCGTTTTTTAAAAAATTTTCTTCACTGTTTTTTAATATTAAATATTGTTTTTTTATAAGACTGTCGAAAAGTAAAATGTTTATATATGCGCTTGCAACATCACTTAAAAGAGAAATATATGCGGTTTTTTGGTTTGCAAGTTGTGCTTGATATAGTTTTTTAGCCGATTTTGTTTTGTCTCTGTTTTTTAGTAGAAAATCAGGTTCATAACTGGTCTTAAAAGGCAAGATAAAAGAATTTCTACTTAATAAAAAGTTCATATCTCCTTGTGGAAAATGAGCACCTAAATAGTTTCCCGCAACAGATAGTTGCGGCAATTCTTGTGAGAATGATTTTTTGATTTCCAGTCTGTATTGTTCGACTTTATGATTGGTTTGTTTTAAATCATGATTATTTTCCAGCGCTTTTGTTATGTATAAAGTTAAAAATTCATCATTAAAATTTTTAAAAAAATCAATATTAGGAGTAATTGCGCTTGAAAATGCGCAATTTAAAAATTGCATCGAAATTATAATTAAAATGCTAAAAAATTTCATACAAGAATTTTTTAGCATTTTAATTATTTTTTAAATAGCTGAATTGGGCTAATCTTAGCATCCCAAATTCATTTTTGAAAATTCAATTATTTTGTTTTTACCTGATTGTTTTGCATTATATAAAGCGTGTTCTGCGTAGCGAATTAAAGTGTTTGAATTTTCTTCAATATCTCCATCACAGGGGAATGAAGCAATTCCGCCGGATATTGTTATTGGATGACGTTCTTCTTCGTTAGCGGGAATAAATTCCATTTTTTCAACATCATGTCTGAAACGCTCTGCAAAAATCATTGCTTGTTGTTCTGTGGTTTCAGGCAGAATTACAATAAATTCTTCGTCCCCGTATCTTGTAAGGACGTCTTCTTTTCTTACGAGAGCATTAAGCATTTGAGCTATTTTTTTAAGTAAAATATCTCCCCAGTCATATCCGTACATATCATTTACTATTTTGAAATAATCAATATCAATTAGTAAGCAGGAAACAGGTGTTCCGTACCTTTTTGAACGGGATATTTCGGCATCAAGCCTGTGGTGAAGGTATTTTCTGTTATACAATCCGGTAAGCTCATCGCAAATAGCGGATTTTACCAATTCTTTTTTGGTTTCATAAGTTTTTAAAAGAGCTTTTATTCTTATGTTTAGTTCGGTTTTATTTATGGGTTTTTTAATGTAGTCATAGCTTAGAGCTCTTACTATAAGAGATTCCGGGATTTCATTAACAGGAATTAAAACAGAACATTCCAATTTTCTTACGGCACAAAATTCTCTTACTTTTTCTGTATCCATATCTAAAATCAAAACACCGGGGTTGTATTGTTTGTAATTTTCAAGTTCGTTTAGTTTAAATTCTCTTAATTCTGTTTCGTCATCAATATTAATTAATTTTGCAAGTTCCGAATCGCCATTTTCGCTGTACACAACAATATTCATGCTCTTAGCTCCATCATTTTTCATTTAAAGTATAACATATTTTTTAGTTTTAAAGTTTTAATTCATACATTTATATTATGTTTAATTTTTTTAAATTGATTAAACTGTATTTGTCAGCAGTCTTTTTGGGTATATTGTATTGTCAAATCCTTTAAGAAAATCTTCCTCATACCAAAGAAAAATTTATAGTGATCCCTATCGTAAGGGGTATTATTCTTATGCTGATACTTATGTTAGTCCGATAAAAAAACCTAAGATAAAAAAATATAAATCCAAAAAGAAAAAAAGTTTTATAGCTGCGTTGTTTGCGTTGCTTTTGTTGTGCGCTTGGAGTTTTTATGTTTGTCCGTATGTTTTTGAACATTATTTCAGACCTTTGTTTTTAAACAGATTTTTAAACAGAAATATAAAAATAGATATAGAACCCTATGTTTACCCCACAAGGGATTATTTTAAAAATTCTTTTTTAATTGATAAAAATTTATTGGTGTCAAAAGCTGAAAAATCCAAGGAGATTACTGATATTCAGGTTGTTTCGGAATTAACGGATACGAAAAATAAACTTATTACTTTATTTCAAAAGTATCCTTATTTGCAGCCAAGTGTTTTTGTATGGGAATATTCAACCGGTGCCGGATTGGAGATTAATTCCGACGAGGTTTATCCTTCGGCAAGTATAATTAAGGTACCTATTGCTTTCGAATTGATGCGTTTGGTTGAAAGAACAGCAGATGCTCAAAAACCTATAGAATTGACAGATAAGAGAGCGTTTAGCGAGGAGTTTAGGACGCTTGGTTCGGGAAATTTGCAATATACAAAAGCCGGAAATATATATTCTCTTGATTATCTCGCAAATATAATGATTGCTGATTCTGATAATTCCGCAACAAATATGATTTTGTATGAAATAGGCGGAATGGATGGTTTTAACCGTGCAATGAGAAATCTTGGTTTAAAAGTTACTTCTATGGGACAATGGCTTCCTGATTTAGAGGGTGAAAATAAACTTACCGCTCGTGAAATTTCAAAAGTTCTTTATAATATTGATAATCCAAATTATGTTAACGTTAAATATAAAAATATTTTGAAAGAATATTTGGGTAATACAAAAAATGTACACCTTTTGAAAGAAAAGCTTCCAAAAGATACCATGGTTTTGCATAAAACAGGTGATATTGCTTCTATGCTTGGAGATACAGGAATTGTTTATACAGACAACGGTAAAAAATATATAGTTACAATTCTTGTGAAACGACCTGCTAATAATTGGTCTGCAAGAACTTTAATTCAAGATGCCTCGCTTATAATTTATAATGATATTAAAAATCTTTTATAGTCTGCTTTTTGACTTTTTTTCTTGACTATATTTTTGGATTGTTGGATAATGGATTTGTGTTATAGGGAGTAATATTCCGCATTAAGAATAGGAGTATGTTATGAAAAAAACTACGCAAATTCTGTCCATAACTCTGGCAATGTTTTTGAGTTGTTCTGTTGTTATGGCAAAGCAACCCTGTTGCAATCAGGAAAAAGTTGAAGTTTATGCTCACCCGTCATTAATGAATGCTGATGCAACTGAATTTAAAGATGCTGACAGCATATACAGAATCGGCGGAAAGGTTCTTAAACAAAAAAGCAGAATTGGCTTTACAAACAAAGACAATATGTATGTTAATGCATGGTCAAAAGATTTGTTAAATGCTATGAGTGTTAGAAAAGGCGATAGAGATTTTGACATTAAAATGCCTATTTCAAGATCGGAATTAGCATATATGCTGTCTGAAGGCTTAAATATGAAGAGTGTCGGAGTAGTTAAAAACTATACGGACGTGACTGCTTCGTATTGGGCAAGTGAAGAAATTAAAAAAGCAACTGCAGCGGATGTTATGATTGGCTATCCGGATAAGTCATTTAAGCCTGATCAAGCAATCACAAAGGCTGAAGTGTTTGCTACGGTTGCAAAATTAATAGAAGTTCCATATACAAATGACGGATCTGCTCCGATGTTAAAAGGTAAAAAGATTGAAAATATACCGACATGGGCATACGGCTGCACTAAAGAAGTTGTTGCGTCAGGTTTGATTGATAATCTTCCTGATGAAAGTACTTTATTAGAAGCTCCCTACCTTTCAAGACATCAAGTGGCAAATTTAATAGGCGAATTAAGATTAAAATACGGTGCTAACGGTAAATTAATCGGTGATGCGTTTAAAGCTGCTCCTGTTGCAGTAAAAGTAAAAATGTTAGATAGAATTGATGCTAAACATTCAAATATTGGGGATAGATTTGCAGCAAAAACTACAGAAGAAGTTATGGTTGACGGAAAAACATTCCCAACCGGTTCTATTGTTTACGGTAAAGTTGTTACAGTACAAAGACCGGGACTTGGAACTCATCCAGGTTCTGTAACGGTTAAGTTTACCGAAATTAAAAATGGTGACTGCTGTGCTAAGTTCCCGAAAGAACTTTCTTCTGCTAAAGCGGATTGCTTAAAAAATCCAAATATATTTGCAAGAATTTTAGGACTTCCGTTTACTGCAGCTGCAAGAACAGTAGGTGTTGCAGGTCGTTCGGTAGGACAAGTTGTTAATATATCTGCAAACGGTTTAGAAGAATACGGCGACAGATTGTCTGATACTTTCGTTGAAACATTTACGGGACATTTAGGTCGTGGTGTTGCAAGTTTTGGTAATTCTTTTGTAACACTTGGAAAAGGTGTTTACGGAATTGTTAAAACTGTTATTTCAGGTACATTCGGTGTAATTTATGAAATCGGAGATGAATTGTTATATACAATTGTACCTTCTGTTTCTAATTCATCAGCACTTAATCCTAATGAGGAATTAACAATTATTTTCTAATAATGTTAATAATATTTAAACTGCCCTCTATTTAAGAGGGCAGTTTTTATTTAACTAATTGTTAAAATTTTATTAGTTTTAATCTCTTAATATTGCAACTTTTACTTTTTGCTATAATATGTTGCTATGAATAGTGTTAGAAGAAAAAGAGTTACAAAGAGAGGACCTAAAAAGCGTAATATTTTTTTATGTCTTTTTTCTATGGGCGTTTCTGCTATGCTGGCTGCAATTGCAGCTTTTAATATTTATTTAGCTTCTCTTCCGCCAATATCAAATTTTGAGGATATAAAACCAAACCCTGTTACAACAATATATTCTGCGGATGGTGAAGTGATAAAAACATTCACTGCGTTTAAATTTGAAAAAGTTTCAATAAATAACATACCAAAGTATTTAAAAGAGGCGGTTATTGCTACTGAAGATAAAAATTTTTATCATCATAGAGGCTTTGATACTATGGGCATGCTGCGCTCTACTATTACAAATATAGCATCCGGAGAAGTTAAACAAGGCGGCTCTACAATAACACAGCAGCTTGCAAGGATTTTGTTTTTATCAAACGAACGTACGTTTGACAGAAAAATTAAAGAATTAATTATAGCTCACAGAATAGAAAAAACAATTTCAAAAGATGAAATACTTGAAATGTACTTGAATTCAGTATATCTTGGTTCGGGTGTATATGGTGTTTCTTCTGCAGCAAGAACATTTTTTGATAAAGATTTATCACAGCTGACTCTGGCAGAGCAAGCTTTGATTGCAGGGTTGCCCCAGGCTCCTTCTATATATTCGCCTTTTGCAAACCAAAAAGCCGGATTAAAAAGAAGAAATCAAGTCTTGAGAAGGATGTATAGGAATAAGTATATAACACAAGAACAAATGCTCGCAGCTCAAAAGGAGGGGCTGCACTTATCAAATAAGCCCCGCATCTATTCGTACAATAAAGCGCCGTACTATATAGATTTTGTTTTAAATGAATTAAAAAATATAGGCTTTGAGGAGCAAGAGATTTCGCAAGGCGGATTAAAAATATATACTACGCTTGATTATAAATCTCAAAACGCTGCACAAAATGCCATCCAAAATGCCTTGACAAAGGCGGGTCTTACAAAGCCTGCAAATCAGATAGCTTTATTTTCTTTCTCACCTACCACAGGGAGAATATATGCTTATATAGGCGGCAAAAATTATGAACAGAGCCAATATGACAGAGTAACGAAAGCAATAAGACCGTCAGGCTCGTCTTTTAAACCTTTTGTGTATGCTACTGCTTTACAACAAGGTGTCGGCGTAGATGATACTATAGAAGATACGCCTTTAACAATTCAAGATTGGACCCCTAAAAATTACGGAAAAAAATATAGAGGCAAAATTACTATATGGCAGGCTTTGGCAATATCTTCAAATGTTGCTGCAGTTAGGTTGATTAAAAAATCCGGTGTTGATGCGGTTATTCAAACTGCCAGAGAAATGGGTATTACAACACCATTGGCAAGCGATATGACTATAGCATTAGGTTCAAACGGTGTAAAGTTATATGATATGGTTGTCGCATACGGAGCATTTGCAAACGGCGGTTTCAGAGTGCGTCCTTATTGTGTGGAACGAGTTGAAAATTCTCGAGGCGTAACCATATATGAAAATTCCGGACCAAAAATAGTTAAAGTTATTAACTTTGAAACCGCTGCAGGCATGACATATATGTTAAGAAAAGTTGTAGAAGTCGGTACGGGGAAGGCTGCTAATATTGCTCAAAATGTTGCAGGAAAAACCGGAACGACAAATGATTACAGAGATGCTTGGTTTGTAGGTTATACTCCGGATATTGTAACAGGGGTATGGGTAGGTAATGATAATAATTCAAAACTTCCGGGCATTACCGGCGGGGCTATGCCTGCAAGAGTTTTTGCAGAATACATGAAGGTTGCAATTCAAAACTTTCCTCAAAGTGTGTTTGATTATCCGAAAATGAACGGTTCAAATTCTCTCAGTCCTGTGAAGATTGAAGACGTGGATGAAACAGTTGATGAATCAGAGGATGAAACAAGTTCTGTTCCTTCGGGTGTTGTTGCTCCTGTTCCGCAGGTTCAAAATACAACACAAAATCAGTTGCAGCAAATAAAGCCTTTAAAACCTCAAAAGCAAAAACAGGTCTTCGAAACTTCAAAACCTGAATTAATTGAATATGACGACGAGAAAGCATTAAATACAAGTGTGCCGCTTCCCGGTATGTAGTTAATTATTGTTTAATGTTTTAATTATTTTTGCGGGATTGCCTGCGACGATTACATTTGACGGAACGTCTTTTGTTACTACGCTTCCGGCTCCTATTATGGAATTATCTCCGATTGTTACTCCTGATAAAACGGTAACGTTTCCCCCAAACCAGACGTTTGAGCCGACTTTTATTTCAAGAGCATATTCTACACCGCTGTTTCTTGTTTTGACATCTACAGGATGTTCCGGAGTGAAAAAAGAACAATTTGGTCCAATGAGGACATTATCCCCGAATGTTACCTTTGCGCAATCAAGAATCATTAAATTGTGATTAGAGTAAAAATTGTCTCCTATTTCAATATTATATCCGTAATCGCATTGAAATGTTTGTTCTACAAGGCAATTAGAGCCGACTTTGCCTAAAATTTTTTTTAGCAGTTCTGTTCTTTTTTCTACTTCAAAAAAATTTGTGCTATTGTATTCAAAGCACAGGGTTTTACACTTTGTTCTGTCTCTGATAAGTTCTTCATCATTATATGAATACAATTCGCCTTTAAGCATTTTTGTTTTTTCATTCATAAGTTTTATTTGACCTTAAATACAATATTTGCAACTGCAGTAACCTTTTTTTCAATTGTAGTGGTGTCATTTACACCCATATCGGATACCATAGTGCTATCAGGAGGAGTTATTTGAAATACACCCATTCGCATTTGTTTTACTTTTCCTACTTTTGCGCCTGCCGCTTTAAGCATTGAGTCTGCTCTTTGTTTTGCATCAAGTGTTGCTTCTTTTAGCAGGTCAATTTTTATAGAGGCTAAATCCGAATAAAAATATTCCGGTCTGTATATTGATAAAATTATACCTTTATCTGTAAGGTTTTGAATGTCGGTTGAAATTTCCTTTATTTTTTCAACATCATCAGAAGTTATTTCTATTTCTTTAGATGCGTTATAGTATGCAATTTCATTTGTTGAATAACCGTTTGCACCTGTTTTGTATGTGTAATAACTGTTTAAGGGTTTGATTTCAATATTTTTTTCTTCAATTCCTTTGTTTGATAAATATTTTATAACTTCAGGATATTGTGTTTTTATTATAGAATAAGCTTCTTTTTGAGTTTTTGCCTTTGATTGTATTTCAAAGCCCAATTTAGCCTTGTCTGATTTAACAATTTTATATGCGGAACCTGTTACTGTTATATTTTCATTTTTTGGTATTCTTGAAGCAAAAATCATTGATATTAAAAGCAAACCGGCAACAATTATTAAACAAGAAATAAGAACTTGAAATTTTTCCAATTTTTCCATAAAAAAACCCTCCTATTTGATTATATTATGAATTATTAATAAATCAACATACAATCGCCATAGCTGAAAAATCGATATTTATCTTCTACTGCTTTTTTATATGCTTTAAATGTAAACTCTTTTCCTGCAAAAGCGCTAATTAGCATGATTAATGTAGATTTTGGCAGGTGAAAGTTTGTTATAAGTTTATCTATTGATTTAATTTTGTATGGGGGGTAGATAAAAATATTTGTAGTGTCTTTGGTTGCAATGATTTTTCCGTATTTTTGATATGTTGCTTCAAGGCATCTTAATACTGTTGTACCGACCGCAATTATTGATCCTTTTTTGTTTTGCTCAAAAAGTTGTTGAGTTTCAAGAGGGATTTCGAAATTTTCATAATGCATTTTATGTTCTTCAATATTTTCGGTTTTAACGGGCATAAATGTTCCAAGACCTACATTTAACGTTATATATGCAATTTTTACGCCTTTTGCCTTTATTTTTTGGAGCAATTCTTCAGTAAAGTGTAATCCGGCTGTAGGACAGGCTGCAGAGCCTATATTTTTTGCAAATACGGTTTGGTAATCTTTAAAATCTTGTTTTGTTGCCTTTCTTGAAATATAAGGCGGCAGGGGAATTGAACCGTATTTATTAAGTGTTTCATATATATTGCTTTCGCTATAAATCAGTTCCACCACATATTTTGGTATTTCATTTTCATTAGATGTGGGCTTTTTTTCAATAATTTTAATTTCAAAGTCGTCTTCAACTTCTAATATTTCACCTTGTTTTACTCTTTTTGCGTTTTTTGTCAAAGCTTCCCATTGGTTTTCAATATTAGTCGGGTTTAACAGAAAAATTTCAACTGATGCTCCTGTTTTTCTTTTAGCAATAACTCTTGCAGGATAAACTTTTGTGTCGTTTAAAACAAGAATATCATCTTTTTTAAGATAATCTGTAATGTCATAAAAATATTTGTTTTTTATTTCTTTGGAAGTTTTGTCGAGCACCATCATTTTGCAAAATTCTCTTTTTTCAAGAGGATTTTGCGCTATAAGTTCTTTTGGAAGATTGTAGTCAAAATCTGATGTTTTTAAATTCATAATTATTCTTTTAAATCGGGGTGTCTGGCTGCGAGCACCTCATCAATTCTTGTTACGGGCGTTTTTTTAGGATATAAGTCAAAATTTTCTTGATTTTCTATTTCTTGTGCAATTTTTTTCATAACGTTGATAAAATTATCTAAAACTTTTTTTGTTTCAGATTCCGTAGGTTCCACCATAAATGCTTCATGAACAATCAGGGGAAAATATATAGTTGCAGGGTGTATGTTTTCATCCATTAGTCTTTTTGCTATATCTAAAGTTGAGACGTGTTTTTCTTTTTTATCGGAATTGTCTATAACAAATTCATGCGCACAATGTTGCTTAAAGGGAATTTTATAGTCGTTTTTTAAACTTTCCTTTAGATAATTTGCGGATAAAATTGCATCTTGTGATACATTTTTTAGTGATTTACCCATCATGTATATATAATTGTATGCTTTAATTAATACATTAAAGTTACCGAAAAATGTAGAAACTTTTCCTATGCTTTCAGGGTAATTGTAATTTCTTATGTATTTATTGTTTGTATATTCAATTCTTGGAATGGGTAAGTAAGGCGCTAATTTTTTGGTAACACCTATGGGTCCTGAGCCGGGACCTCCTCCTGCGTGCGGTGTTGAGAAGGTTTTATGTAAATTTAAGTGTACAACGTCAAACCCCATCAGTTTGGGATTTGTTAATCCCATTATAGCGTTATAATTCGCTCCGTCGTAGTATAAAAGAGAACCGTTTTTGTGCATTATTTCGGATATCTTTAAGATATTGTCATCAAATAGTCCGAGTGTATTCGGATTTGTCATCATTATTGCGGCAATATTTGATGAATGTTCGTTTATAATTTTCTCAAGAGCATTTATATCCACTAATCCTTTTTCGTTTGATTTTACTTCTATTATTTCAAATCCGCACATAGCGGCGCTTGCGGGGTTTGTTCCATGTGCATTATCAGGTATTATAACTTTTTTTCTTTTATCTTTTTGAGATTCAAAATATTTTTTAATTACCATCATTCCTGAAAATTCGCCATGTGCTCCGGCACAAGGTTGAAGTGATATTTCATCCATTCCGGTTATTATTTTTAGAAAATTTTGCAGGTCATACATTAATTTGAGCGCACCTTGACAATCCTCATCAGGTTGATTTGGGTGCAGCCGGCTGAAATTTTCCAATTTGGCTGCCCATTCATTTATTCTGGGGTTATATTTCATAGTGCATGAGCCTAGCGGATAAAAACCTTTTTCTATACAAAAATTTTTATCTGACAGTTCTTTATAATGTCTCATTAATTCTAATTCTGTTTTATTTTCAATTTTCAGTTCGGTTGTTCTTTTTTTCATTAAATATTCCTTAAAAGCATTGTTTTATTTAATTATATTATAAAATTAAGCTTTTAAGTAAAAAAAAGCCCTCAATAATTTGAGGGTTTAAAATCTTTTTAATAATTCTTGTGTTAGAAAGGTTAGTGTGTTTAAAAATACTATGCAGGGGGGAGGTATTTATGTCTTACATATATATAAAGTATATATTTGAGTAAAAATTGCTACACTAATATTTTTTGTTACAATTAGTTACAAAGCGAGAATTTTAATAAATATATTAATGTTTTATTTCAGTATTTCTTCCAGAGCTTGTATTTTTTCTTTTTTATTGAATTCGGTTTGGTTTGCTAAATCCAAAGGCGTTTTGCCGTCTTTATCCGGTGTTAAAATTGCTTTTTTCATTTCTCTTAAATCTATTGCCGCTAATGCTTTTACTTTCTCAGCTCCGTCGTAAGGACTTTTTATTGCTATAGTTAAAGGTGTTTCACCATATTTATTCGGTATAAAAATTGCTTGTTTTACTTGTTTGGGACCCAGCATTGCAAGTGCTTTTATTTTTTTCGCGCCGTTTGTGCTTGAAAATGCTGCCATTGAAAAAGGGGTATTTCCGTCTTTATTTTTTGTTAAAAGAGCTAAGCTTGATTCCTTAGGAGCAATTGTTGATAAAATCCTTATTTTTCTCGCTCCGTCCGGAGTTGTTGTTGCCCACAAAAGAAGAGTATTTTTTTCAAAATCTGTTGAATTTATCATTTTTTTAATTTCTTTTTTTGCAAACATTGCAAGGCATTTTAATTTCTCAGCTCCGTCGTATTTTGTTTTTACAGCTATGGTTATTGGGTTGTCGCCATTGCAGTTGTTTATTGTAACGGCTTTTTTAACTTCATCCGGAGCTGCTTGTGATAATATTCTGATTTTTTTTGCTCCTTCAAAAATGCTGCTTGCAGCTATAGATAGAGGGGTGTCGTAATATCTGTTTTTTGTTAAAAGAGCCTTTTTAATTTTTTCAGGATTGACTTCTGCTATATATTCAAGCTCTCGAGCTGATGATTCATTTTCGGAAAATGCTAATTTATGTATATAGCTTTGACCCATATAGACTGTTTCATAATTTGTATTTTTTGCAAACTGTAACCTGCTGTTTTTAAAAAAAATATTATTTTTAAAAATTGTTTGTTTGCTTGTATTATTAAATTTTATTGGTAATATTTTCATTTTTTATTTTTCTTCAGATATTGCTTTCATTACTTTTTCATATAAGGTGTTACCTTTTTCAACGGTTATTTTGCTCGCTTGTTTTTTAAATTCATCAGGCGCTGCTTTTGCTATTATAATTAATTTTTTGATGTTGTTTTGATTTTTATTATATGCGTATTCTACTATGTTATTACCGTTATTATCCGGAAGCATTATAGCTTTTTTAAATTCATCGGGTGCAGCTTTTGCCATTAGTTCTAATTTTTTATTTCCGTATATTTGATCATCAATTGCATTATTTAAAGGTGTGTATCCGCATACATCTTGTGTAGATATTGCTTTTTTAAATTCTTCAGGTGCACATTGAGCTATAAAGCGCAGGACTTCTACGTTTTTTTGACTTGTTGATGCTGCAAGTGCTATGGGTGTTAGTCCAAGTTTGTTTTGCGCAGTGAGAGCTTTTTTAAATTCTTCAGGTGCATATTCGTATGCAGTTTTTAATTTTCCAATTGCATCATATTCAGATATTGCCATGTAGAAAACTGGGTTATATTCGAGGTTGTCTTTGAATAATAAAGCTTTTTTAAATTCATCAGGTGCGGCGCTTGCAAGAATTTCAAGCTTTCTTGCGCCTTTATATTCACTTTTTGATGCAATTGTGAGCGGTGTAAATTTGTCATTATCCATTAAAGCGGTTGCTAATTTAAATTCATCAGGTGCAACTTTTGCCATTAATTCTACCGCTTTTGTTCCTTTTTTAGTATTGAGTGCTATTGCAAGGGGTGTACGTCTCCAATTGTTTGGAATTATCATTGCTTTCTTAAATTCATCTGGAGCTACTTTTGAGAACAGTTTGAACATTTCAAACATTTCATCTTTTCTTGCAGCTAATATCGCAAGCGGTGTAAAACCATTGTTGTTTCTTAAAAGAGTTGCTTTTTTAAATTCAGCCGGTGCTAATTTTGCATAAATTTTAATTTCGTTTATATCAGGATTTTTTTGTCCTGTTTTTTTATGCAGCAGCGTGTTGTTATCTTTATCTTGACTTGCAAGATACCTTTTTAACAGGTCCGAGACGGTTGCTTTGTATCGATTTATTATTTCTTTGTTTTTATCCTTATTTGCATTTGCTTTAAAGGAGATATCATTTATGTTCAAGGGGTTTGTGGCTGTGCTTGAATTTTTTGTTTGTAATTGCGTATTGTAGTCTTTTTTGTAGAATTGAATTAATCTAACCGGTATTATTTTCATAAATTTTACCTCTCTTATTAAAAAAATTATACATTAATAATTATAAATTAGCAGTTAATTTGAAATAAAATTTAAAAAAATTAATTTTTCTTATTATTTTTTAATTTATGAATATTGAGATATGATTTGTAGTTTTTCACTACTGTCATAAGGAGAAAGCGCTGCAAGTCTAATAGGATTTTCGCCTTTATTGTTGCTTATATTTAATGACATAATAAATTCTTCGGGCGCATTTTTTGCAATTGCTTCCAGTTTCTTTGCTCCTTCGAATTTAGCCCAAGCCATGTGTGCCGTGGGGGTATAATTCAGATTGTCTTGTAAAATTATTGCTTTTTTAAATTCATCAGGTGCGACATCTGCCATAATTTGCAGTATTTCTGCTCCGTTTTGTTTGCTTAAACCCACATAATCAATAGGCCGGCAACCGAAAGTATCTTCCATTAGCATTGCTTGTTTGAATTCTTTTGGAGCCTTTTTTGCCATAAATTTAAGTTTTTTTATTTCATCTTTTTGAGATTTTATAGCATAAGTCAGAGGAGTGAATCCAAATATATCCTTTGCAATTATTGCTTTTTTAAATTCTTTGGATGAAATTTGTTCAAAAATAGTAAGTTTTTCGGTGCCTTTATATTTTGATTTTGCTGCTATTGCTACAGGGGTTAGATTATATGCATTTTTTTCTAAAATAAGCTCTTTTAATGTTTCAGGCACAAATGCGGATAAAACAATCAGTTCTTTTAAAGAATCCGGGTTTTCTGATTCTGCAAGGTGGTGAATATAGGTTTGCACGTCCGGCTTTAGTGCAACTCTTTTTTGGGGCTTGTTCGTATAAAATTTGTTTGTGAAAGAAATATTTGTTTTTCTTTCGGTTGCTTCGGAGCTTTTACAAAAGCAGTCTTGCTTGTTTGAAAAAACCGTTTTATGAGTTTGTTTTTTAGAGATTTTTAAATTATTAAATTTAATTTGATTTATAGAGGCGATTTTCATATTTATTTTCCAGCTTTTGTACCTATAAAAAACGTGAAAATTTTTTTTTGCTTTTACATTGAATTAATAAGATTTTTAATTTCATCAAAGCTGTAGCAATCTTTTAGTATATGCAATTTAATATTTTTATTAACCGCCTTGATATCATTTGTACTAAGTCCGTCTAAAAATATTTCTTCATAATTTTCACCTGTTTTTTTGAGCATAACAGATGGAATTACAAGATGTTCTATTTTCTTATTTTTAATTGTGTCAATTATATCTTTTGCAACAATTAAGCCCGCTACGTTAATATCATTGCCAAAAAAATTATTTTTGATTTCAAGTATTTCAAGTTCTAAGTTTTCAATATTTATTTTTTTTGCAAATTCTATAAAAATTTTATATGCTGTTGTTGCGGTTGCAATTGTTACTTTTGATGGTTTTTTTATTTTTTTCTTTAGTTTTTTAAGGTTTTTTTCAAAACTGTCTTTAAGAAGTCTTATTGCGCCCACGCCGTCTTCAATTTGCAAGAAATCCCCGTAATATTTTTTATTTGGAATTTCATGTTCTGCGATTATGAAAAATTCATCAGATGCCATTGCTATTTGTTTTTTTACGCTATTGTTGAATTCTTCAATAATTTTGATTGTTTGCAGGGCAATTTTTTTGTCAACTTTTTTGAATTGTTCTTTTCTGTATTTTGATATACCTACGGGCACAATTGCGATTGATTTTATTATAGTTTTGATTTGTTTTAAATCATCAAGAGTTTTTCTAAGTTCTTCTCCGTCGTTATAACCGGGACACAAGACAATTTGTATATGAACTTTCGTGTGTATTTTTTTAAGACGTTTAAGCTGTTCCATTATATTTTTTGCGTTTGGATTTCTTGTCATCTTTTCTCTTAAAAGGGGGTTAGTGGTGTGCACCGAAATAAAGAGCGGTGAAATGTGATATTTTTCAATGCGTTGCCAATCTTCTTCTTTAAAATTTGTTAAAGTGATGTATGTTCCTTGTATATAAGATAATCTCCAATCATCATCTTTTACATACAAACTTTTTCTTAACCCTTTCGGTTGTTGATCTACGAAACAGAAAATACAATGATTTTGACATTTTTTAACACAGTCAAAAACTGCTGAAGTAAAGATTATTCCTAAATCTTCATCAAAATCTTTTTCGATTTCATATTCTTCCGGTATGCCGTTTTTATGTTCTACAAGAAGGTTGATATTTTCTTCATTGGTTAAAAAGCTATATTCAATTATATCTTTCGGAACTTCATTATTTACGGATATTATTTTGTCACCCTTTTGAATTTTGAGGTCTTCCGCTATTGAATTTTTGATTATATCTTCTACGATGATATTGGAATTTTTCATAAAGCTTTGATTAGTTCATCCAGTTCTTCGGTTGTAATTTCTATTGTTCTTTTTTGAAGCTCGGTTAGTTTTATGTATTCGTTTTTAAGACCTTTTTCGAGCTTGATTTTGTGCAATTCAAGAGTATTTAAAAGATTATTTTTGAATTCGTTAAATTCACTTACATTTAAAACATCACTGCAATAGAGTGCAATTTTTGCTTCGTTTATTATATGGTAGGGGTTTTCTGATTTAAAGGTTAAAAGCAAGTCTGTGAGGTGTTTTTTGCCTTCTTTTGTTATTGAATATGTTTTAGATAACATTCCTCCTTCTGTCATTTTTTCTTTATATTCAACGCAGCCTATTTTTTCCAATCTTTTGAGTGCCGGATTAATCGTTCCGGTACTTGATTTTAAGAATGCAAAAAATAATTCATCGATAATCTTTGTCAGACGATAAATCGTTGTATCGTATTTGTTTAATATATAAAGTATTACGATTTCAAACATATTTCTATATTAGCATAATTTTTGATATATTTATAACATGGATTACTTAAAAATTTTTGATAAAACACTTGCTAAGGTTGCTCCAATATTTTTTATTGTAATATCGTTTTTTTATTCGTTTTTTAGAATCCCTTTTTTTGATGAGGCCTATGCTTATATAATATCTAACCTGAAAATAGGTGAAATATTTTATTTGACAAGAATTGAAGGGCATCCAATTTTATGGTATTTGCTTTTGAAAATTACCGATTTTAATTTTTATCCTTATACAATGCTTGTTTTGAATTGGTTTATAGTTTCGGTAATGATTTTATTTTTTTGGAAAAAGGCTCCGTTCAATAATTTAATTAAATTTTTAATAACTTTTTCATATCCTTTTTTTCATTATTTTGCTGTTGTTGCAAGGCCATACGGTTTAACAGTATTGGGAATATTTTTGCTTTGTTGTTTTTATAAGAACTCTATAAAAAGACCTTTGTTGTTTTCTTTTTTAATTATTTTTTGTATGAATACCACTGTTATGGGTATGTTTGGCGGTTTTGGTTTTTTGTGTCTTTTTGTTTATGACATTTTTTTGAATCGCAAGAATATAGAAAAAAGATTTTTGATTGGTTCTTTTTTAATATTATTTGCCGGATTTTTGTTTTTGTTTTTGCAATTTTTTAATTTAAGCTCTCCTGCTGCAAGACCGGTTGAAATGATTAATGAATTCAAATATAATTTTTTACATTTTGTATGTTATCCTGTAGGGAAAAATATTTTTCAAACTCTTTTTTATGTTTTTTCTTGCATTTTATTTTATGCTGTTTCTTTTATACTGTTTAAAAAGGCAAAAAAAATTTTTGTATTTTTCTTAATTACATATTCCTTGATGACGTTCCTTTTTATAAAAATATATGTGGGCGCACCTTGGCATTATTATTTTTATTTTGTATATCTAATAGCTGCGTTTTGGCTTTGTTGGGATGATATAGGCAAAAATAAGTTTTTAAACATTATTTTTGTTCTTTTTCTTTTGTGTTCTATGTGTCCTTTTTCATTTTTTGAAAGAGGTTATAATCCTGCATTGGATACTTCAAAATATCCTTTTATGTTAAATAAAATAGTAAATAATAATGAATATAGAAATTCAAAATTATTTTGTCTTGATTGGTTTAGTCCCTTTTCTGCCGGGCTTTTACCGTATTTAAGTAAAAATAATATCAAAATATATGATTTAAACGGATATAATAGAACTGAGTTAAAAAGTCTGAAATTAACTCCCAGATATTATAATACTCCGTTTTTTGGGGATGAATTTATAAAAAATATGGATAAAGAAAAAAATAATTATTTAATTACTCAAAATTATTTTTTTAATCAGGGTTTTATTGCAAAAAAAGCAGCTTTTGTAAACAACAAAGAAGAACAAGGGTTTTTATATGAAAGTGAAAAATGTAAAATATTTTTTAAATTAGTTGAATATTATCCTGATATTCCGTTTTCAATTTATAAAATTAATGTGGTTTATAATAAACTTTAATAAAACTATATAAATTCTTAAAACATTTTATATTTTGGTATAGAATTATATAAATATTACTAAGGGAAAATTTGTTTAATGGAAACTAAAGAAGCTTTGAAATTGTCTGACTGGGATTATTCGGAAAAAGAAATTATAGATACCGTAAGGGACACTAATTTAAAGCATATTGCTATAATAATGGACGGAAACAGGCGCTGGGCAAAAGAGCGCATGTTGCCTTCGATGATGGGGCATAAAAGAGGTGTTGATGCTTTAAAGAAGATTGCAAAAGCGTGCAGCGATTTTGGGATTAAATACCTTACTTTATATGCTTTTTCGACTGAAAATTGGAACAGAAAGAAAGAGGAAGTTGATTTTTTGATGGAGCTTCTTGCTTCAACTTTAAAAAATGAATTAAAGGAATTAAATGAAAATAACGTTAAGATGAATTATATAGGTGATTTGAGCAGACTTAGCGAAAGTTTGCAAAACATTTTAAAAGAGTCGAGAGAAACGACAAAAAATAATACCGGAGTAGTTTTAACAGTTGCAATTAATTATGGGGCAAGGGATGAAATTATCAATGCAATAAAAAATATTATAAAAGACGGTATAAAAGAAGAAGATATAACACAATCATTATTTTCTGAATATCTTTATACAAAAAATATTCCCGACCCTGATTTGTTAATAAGAACCAGCGGAGAAAAAAGAATAAGCAATTATCTTTTGTGGCAAATAGCATATAGTGAAATATTTGTTGCGGATATATATTGGCCTGAGTTTGATAAAACATCTCTTGCTTTTGCCATTAAGGAATTTGCATCTCGGCAAAGAAGATGGGGTAAATAAAATTGAAAGATTTATTAAAAATTACTCTTGCGACGGGAAATATGCATAAGGTTAAGGAGATTAATCTTATTGCAAGAGATTACAATATTGAGTTTGTATTACCTGTTGGAGATTTCAATCCTGTAGAAGATGGGAATACATTTATTGAAAACGCATATTGTAAAGCTAAAGAAGCGGCAAAATGCGGTAATGGCGAGTTGTTTCTTGCTGATGATTCGGGGCTTTGCGTCGAGGCTTTAAACGGTGCTCCCGGAATAATGAGTGCAAGATATGCTCCTAGTGCAGATGAGCGTATTGATAAGTTACTTAAAAATATAAAAAATGAAAAAAATCGTGCTGCAAAATTTGTTTGCGCTATGGTTTTGGTGGATAAAAAAGGAAAAATTTTATACGAAACTCAGAAAGAATGTTGCGGAAAAATTCTTTTTGAAAGACGCGGTAACGGTGGCTTTGGCTATGATCCGGTGTTTTTTGTTACTTCAGAAAATAAAGGGATGGCGGAGTTAACAGAAGAAGAAAAATCTAAAGTCTCCCATCGCGCTCTTGCGCTTAATTCCGTATTAAAATGGATTAAAAATGAATTTATTAAATAATTGTTATTGGATATAAAATTCGTTTATGTTAGTATTTTTTTATGGATTTTAACCCTGTTGTAATATCTGTAATAGTTTTATGTATTTTATGTCTGCTTAAAATCAATGTTCTTTTTTCATTGATGATAAGTGCTATTGTAGCAGGTATTTTGTCAGGCATGAATATAGAAAAAACCATGAATTTATTTGTATCCGGCATGGGGCAAAATGCCGAGACTGCTTTAAGTTATATATTGTTGGGAACTCTTGCTGCGGCTATGACTCATACAGGCCTTGCCGGAATATTGGCAAAAAAAATTTCAAAATTTATAAAAAATAATAAATATGCTCTTTTGGGAATTTTGGTTATTATTTCGGTTTTGTCTCAAAATTTAATTCCTGTGCATATAGCTTTTATTCCGATATTAATTCCCCCATTGTTGAGTTTGATGAATAAACTTCAAATAAACAGAAAGGCTGTGGCATGTGCATTGGCTTTTGGTTTAAAAGCGCCATATATTGCAATTCCTGCAGGTTTCGGTTTAATTTTTCAAGGGTTAATTGCGGATAATATGACGCAAAACGGAATAAAAATATTAAAAACAGAAGTTTGGTACTATACTTGGTTTTTAGGGTTCGCAATGTTTATTGCGCTTTTGATTGCAGTTTTTATAACTTATAGAAAACCAAGAATATACAATGAAGCGGATGAAGTAATAATACAGGATGATGGTGAGAAATTAAACAAAAAACATTACATAACTTTATTAGGCGCTTTAATTACATTAATAGTTCAGTTATGGAGCGGATCTTTGCCGTTGGGTGCTTTGGTTGGTTTGGGTGTGATATTTGGCTTTCGTGCTGTTCCTCATAAAAAAATGGATATATTAACAGACGAGGGCGTGGGGTTGATGGGTTATATTGCTTTTGTAATGTTGGTTTGCGCCGGTTATGCTTTTGTTCTCAAAGAAAGCGGCGGAATAGACAGTTTGGTGAATAATGTAATTCCTTTAATACAGAATTCCAGATTTTTAGCGGTATTGTTTATGCTCCTTGTTGGTTTGATTATAACTATGGGAATAGGTTCTTCTTTTGGTACTATACCAATTTTAGCTGTTCTTTTTATTCCCGTTTGCACCAAGCTGGGTTTTTCAGTTCCTTCCATAGTGATTTTATTGGCAGCAGCTGCAGCGCTTGGAGATGCGGGTTCTCCCGCTTCAGACACAACGCTTGGTCCGACAGCAGGCTTAAATGCGGACGGACAGCATAATCACATTAAAGATACTTGCATTCCGACATTTGTGCACTACAATTTAGCTTTAATTATTGCTGTATTTATAGCCGTTTATGTTCTTCATTGACCAAAACTTCTTTGTATTGAGTTTTGAAGCTGCTGTTTTACGCTTTGTTCTTCGGCATCAATCATTTGTAATTGCGTTTGCAGTCTTTGTAATTTTTGGTCAAGGGCTTTTTCTGCTTGATATAGTCGTTCTTTTCTTTTTTCTAAAGCTTTCATTTCAGGGCTGTCAGGATCCATATCGGAGCCGTAGCCTACAATATCATTAATTTGAGATGACAAATCTAATTTTGTAGTCGAAATAAGTTGGATTTGATATTCTAAATCCGATCTGTAACTATTAATTTGTGCCAATCGCATTTGCGCGATCAATAGTCCCATGGTTATCTCATTTCGTTAAATTTATTACCCCTTAGAAAAACATGCTCATTATTTTGAGCTATAAGTTTTTCCATTTGGTTTAATTGATGTATTTGGTATTTCAGTTTGTATTTCACCATTTTTCTTTTTTTGTTTATTGAAAGTACATCTTTTAAACCCGCAACAATTTCTTTTTGCAATATTTTAATCGGATTGTTTCTTCTTAAATAATTTTTTGTGTAATTTAAGAATGTTCTGAATCTTTTAAAATTTGCTCTGAGCGATTGTTGCATTTTCAGGATTCTCCTTGTATTGTTTTTATTAAAGAGAGTCCTACTCTAATAAAAACAAAAACGAAATGTAAATTGTTATTTTTGTAAATATATATTACATTTAAACTTAATATTTAAGTCGTCAAAGTCTGTTTTAAACTTTAAATATTGATACAAAACTTTACAATATAATTAGCCTTTAAGATTATTACCGTTCTTAATAATTTAACTTTAAAATATTTTTTTGTTATAATTTGAATAAATATTATAGTTTTGAGGAAATCTAATGAAAAATAAATTAATTCTTTTTTGGATTATTATGGCAATTACCATAGCAAGCATATTTATTGACTATAAAAAACCTGCAAGTTTGGGTTTGGATTTAGTCGGGGGCTCAAGATTAATGCTTGAAGCTCAGACTTCTTCATCTGTACCCAAAATTACGCCGGAGATTATGGACAGTTTGCAATATGCAATCGAAAATAGAGTTAACGCTATGGGAGTCGGAGAAACAATTGTCCAAAGAATAGGTACAAAAAGACTTTTGATTGAAATTCCTAATATTACAGATACTGCAAAAGCAAAGGAATTTATTGGTCAAACGGCTCAACTTGAATTTAAAAGACCTAAGACCATGCCTGATGGTACAATCGATTGGGAATCGACAGGTCTTACGGGCAAGGATTTGAGAAAATCTTTGGTAGGCTCTGCTCCTACAACCGGTGAATGGATGGTTGAGTTGGAATTTAATGTTGAAGGGGCAAAGAAGTTTTCTGATTTGACAAAGGAATTAACCGGAAAACAAATGGCAATTTTCTTCAATGGTAAATTACAGTCTGCGCCTCGAGTTAATGAACAGATATCAGGCGGTAGAGCTCAAATTACCGGTGGCGAAGGCGGTTTTGAATATACGGAAGCAAAAGAAATGGTTGATTTGCTTAATGCAGGAGCTTTACCTGTGGGAGCTGAAGTCATACAGGAAGAATCAGTTGGTCCTACTTTGGGACAAGACAGTATTAACAAATCAAAAGTTGCAGGTATTATCGGTATAAGCGTTGTAATGCTGTTTATGATATTGTATTACAGAGTTTTAGGACTTATATCCTGTTTTGCATTGATAATTTATTCTCTTGTTAACTTCGCAATTTTTAAATTAATACCTGTAACCCTTACTTTGACGGGTATTGCCGGATTTATTCTTTCAATCGGAATGGCGATAGATGCCAATATTTTGATATTTGAGAGAACAAAAGAAGAATTAAAAATGGGCAGATCGTTGTTTACTGCTATTAATTCAGGTTTTGACAGAGCCTTTACAAGTATTTTTGATTCCAATGTTTCTACAATAATGACATGTTTAATACTGTATTATTTCGGTGCATCAATGGTCAAAGGCTTTGCTCTGACTTTGATTATAGGTGTATGTTTATCCATGTTTAGCGCTATAACTGTTACAAAGAATTTCATGCACTTAATTTTCGGTTCTAAAGAAATGAAATATCCGGAATTGTTCGGATTGAGAAAAGAAGATATTGAAAATGCTTATGTAGCAAAAGAAACAAAACGTGAAAAGGCTAAATTCGGCGTTTTGGATTAATAAAATACAATCGGGAGAATATTATAATGGCAAATACAAATTTAATTAAAGATAAATATAAACTTGATATAGTTAAATATAGATATTTTTGGCTTAGTTTTACGGGGATATTATTAATTCCTTGTATAGTTGCAATTATTTATCTTATGATTGTTCAACCAAATCATTCACCTTTGAAATTAGGTATCGATTTTACCGGAGGCACTATTTTACAATATAGTATAGATAAAAAAGTTTCTATAAGTGAAATTGGTAAAATTCGTGAGGACTTGCAAAAAATCGGGGTGAAAAATCCTGTTATACAAACAACGACCGAAGCCGGAGTTGAAGGCGAAAAGTCAGAGTTTAAAAACCTTATTTCTATAAGAACAACTTTTATAGGGGATAAAGAAAGCAAAGACAAGGTTGGAGAAATAACAGACGCTTTGGTTAAGGATTTTAGTTCGGCTCAATTGGTTCAGGTTAATTCAGTTGGCCCGACATTAGGTTCTGAACTTTTAAGAAATACTATGATGGCATTAATTTTGGCTTTTATTTTAATGGTAATATATATTTCTTTCAGGTTTAGAACGGAATATGGCTGGATTGCGCTTTTAACACTTTTTCAAGATGTAATTGTTGTTGTGGGAGTTTTTGCAATTAAGGGTATTTTCTTTGATACAACAGTGGACAGTCTTTTTATAACCGCATTATTAACAATTATAGGTTATTCAATCAACGATACAATTGTTGTATTTGACAGAATCAGAGAGAATATGCGTTTTCTTGCTAAGAAATATTCGTCAGATGAAATTATTAATGCTTCAATTAATCAAACACTTGCACGTTCGATAAATACATCGGCTACAACATTATTTACTTTGTTCGCATTGTATTTCTTTGGCGGCTCAACCATTAAAGATTTTGTTTTAGCAATTATTATAGGTGTTATAGCGGGTGCATATTCTTCAATATTTACCGCAGGACCAATATTATCTATTGTTAAAGAACGAATTGAAAAAAAACAACACCATGCATAAAAAATCTAAAAAAGAATATATTTCACTTGCTCAATTTGTGATTTTTTCAAGAGAAAAATTAGGTTTGTCTCAGGAAGAACTGGCTGAAAGGTCGGCTCTTTCTTTGGAACAAATACAAAATATAGAACAAGGTTTGGATTTATTTTTAGCTACCACAGTAAGACAAAAACTTGCAAAAGGTTTAAAAACAGAAAATAAAGAAATTAAGCAATATGAAATAAAAACAGATTTTGTTTTGACAAAAAGTTCTGTTATGGATGAGATTAGAGAAGAGATTCTTTTGAATTCAAACAATTCTAGTTTTAAGATTAGTTGTCCTATTTGCGGGGCAGAACTTGTAACAAGGATAGCAAAGTTATATGACCTTGAGGATAATTTGGTATTACATCCTAAAGCAAGATGCACCAAATGTCCGTTTCAATTAACTGATTAGTTATGTTTCGTATACAACTTGGTTTCTGCCGGATTCTTTAGCTTTATATAGGCATTTATCTGAATATTCAATTAATTCTTGAGGTTTTTCACCGTTTAATCCTACGGTTGCAACTCCAACGCTGATTGTTACCGTAACTTTTTCACCATTTGCAAGTATAAATTTATTGTTTCTTACGGCATTGCATATTTTTTCTGCCGTTATTATTGCTTCGTTTTTGTTTGTATTAGTTAAAATAATTGACATTTCTTCGCCGCCATATCGGCAAGCAATGTCGGATGTTCTTGAGTTTTTCTTTAGAATATTTGCAACTTGTTTTAAAACACAATCTCCGGATTGATGTCCGTATGTGTCGTTGAATTTTTTGAAAAAATCTATGTCTATTAAAATTAAAGAAAAAACTGTACCGTATCTTTTATAGTTATTAATTTGGTTTATCATTTGCTCTTGAAAATATCTGTGGTTATATAATTGAGTTAAGCCATCCGTTACTGCCAGTTTATAAGTTTGTTCATAATCTTTTGATTTTAATAAGTATTTTTCGCAATATGCCAATATAAAAGTTGTTACAACCGAGATAAAAGGAAGAACAACAGAAATCCAAAGATTATATTTATACATTAAGAAAGTTGCGGTAATTAAATATAAAAGCAGTATTATAACCATAAATAATATAGTTTTTAAGACCGAGCTTGTTTTTAAAACAAAATATCCGACAATAAAACACAATATAACTGAAATTAACAGATCAATTTTGTGTGAAATTCTTTTTATAAAATTATTGTCTAAAATGTTATTTAAAAATGTTGCGTGAAATTCAACGCCTGCCATGTTAGATTCCGTAGGCACGCTTTTTATATCCGACAAACTTGTCGCCGTTGTTCCGATGTAAACGATTTTGTTATTAAAATTTTCTTTTAAAAATTTATTATCTTGATTTTTTATTGCTTTGATTGTCTCCCATAATGGTATGTGTCTGTATGTTCCGCTTTTTCCATACCAGTTTAATGTGGTCCTTTGTGTGTTATCGAGCGGTATTGTATGTTTTTCATCAATTATTATTTTGTTGTTTTTTATTTCCACACCATCTTTATTTAATATATTAACCGCAACTATGAGCGATAAATTGGGATAATACTTTTCTTTATATTTGAATATTGGTGTTGTGTTTCGGATGATGCCGTCTTTATCTCTTGTAACATTAATTATGCCGATATTTTTAGTAGCTTCAATTAATTCGTCCATTACGGCTCTCACGTTTGTGAAGGTTATATATTCGTTATCTTTAAGTTCTCCTTTTTTTATTTTTAATTGCAGTTTTTCATCTAAATCTTTTGATTTTCTTATTTCTTCTGCATAGTTATCAAAATTCATAGATAGATATATATTATTGTATTTTTTTACGGTGTTTATTAAATTAATGTCTGCTTGTTTATCTTTAATATTTGCTTTTACAAAAAGTAAATCGAATATTATATATTTTGGATTTACTTTTTCGATTGCTTCTGTGACATCGCTCCAAGTTTGCCTTGAAATCGGCCATGAGCCGTATTTATCCATTATAAATTCGTATGTTGCATCATCCACACTTAAAATTACTATGTCAGGGTTTGCTTTTTTATGTTTTGAAATTATATTCTGTCTTAAATCAAAAGAACTCTGCTCCACTTTTGTTATAAAATCTTGAAAGGCACTAAAATGTCCGAGCCAAATCAATAAGCTGAAAAGAACCGTTACAATGAAAGCATATATAATGTATAGCAGATATTTTTTGGGATTGTTCATTTTATTTTCCGTTTATAAAATCATAAGTAAGCTCATCAATTATTTTATATACCGGATTATTATCTTTAAATTCGAGTTTAATTCCAAGTTTATAGATTAATTCATACAGCTCATTTTTTACGGGAGTTTCGTCAATTCCCGACATAAATTTTAGTAAACATTTTTCATTTTGACTGCACAACATAATTTGATTTTCTTATATTGTTCAATTAATTAAATCAACCTTAAGAACAGTTTCAGTCGAAAATTTATAGTATAAACAGTGTATTTTTAATATCTATAGGTCTGAAATCATAATTGTAAAATCTTTACCCGCACGATTAATTCCTATGGGGTCATAGATTGTGTGTTTGTCTTTGATTTCAGGTATGGTTTTTTTAAGGTCATTAATGACTTCGCCTGCAATATCAAGATTATGTATTGCTATGTAATTTTTTGACGCAGAGTTTGTTGGCTGCATTTTAATATTTTCTATACCTTGTGCTTCAAGCTCTTGTTTTAAAAGATTAGCAGTGTTTTCTTTTGCGTCAGCATATAATATACCTACATTTAATTCTTTTAAATCTATGTCTGTTTTGTTTCTGTAAACCATTTTGTTTATTAATTCTTGCGTTCTAATCGGATCTATTATCCAGTAGCTTATTATTCCTTTTGTTGAAGGAGAGCCGGGTATTGTTGCAATTTGTATGGTTGAAGTATCAACATTTTTAGCTATTCCGGCATATTTTGCAAGGTCGTATGCCGATAAATCAGTTTGGATATATTCAGGAATTATTTTTAACAGCTCGGGTAATTTCACTATTACTGTAGGATCTTTAAGTCTTTCCAAAAGTGCATTAAAGAACCATTGTTGTCTTCTTATTCTTCCTATATCGCCGTATGAATCGTGTCTGAATCTTAAGTAGCCTTCTGTTTGTTTTCCTGATAATATGTGATTTCCTTGTTTTAAATTAATATGAAGGTTTGCGGAATAGTCGTCATATTTCATATTTTTTTCAATATAAATAGGCAAGCCACCTAAGGTGTCTATCATTTTAATTACGCCTTCATTGGAGATTGCGACATAATTATTTATTTTGACTCCGAATGCTTCTTCAACAGTTCGTACAGCAAGTTTTGCACCTCCGAATGCGAAAGCATGATTGATTTTGTCTGCTTTGTTTTTTCCTGCTATATATACTTTTGAATCTCTTGGTATTGATATTACATTTATATTTTTTCCGTAGGGAGCTATGCTGATTAAAAGCATAGTATCAGAACGGTTGCCTTTAAAGGGGTTTTCTGAATTAGTTGCGACATCAACTCCCATTAGGAGTATATTTTGCCTGCGCGGAGAGAAATTGAAACTTATATCAATGGGACTGTGTCCTTTTGAATTTTCGTTTGAGAGAAAATTAATTTCTGATTGGTGATTTATGAAGAAATAGGTTAAAAAGCATATAGCTGCAATAAAAAATATGAATTTTAAAGAATTATTGCTTTTCTTGGGGCGTTTTCTTCTTCTGTATTGGGGTCTTATTGGAACCCTGTATATATGTGTTCTTTCTTCTAGGTTGTTCATTTTTTTACCGTGGATGTTTATTTGTAATTATACTACATAAAAAATAAATTTTTATTTTATCCTACACAAAAGTTAGGTTTTATTGTATTATTTTATTGTAATGCTTCCGTTTGAAGGGATGAAAGTTATTTAGTTTATGAATTTTTCTGCAAAGATATATCAAAAATGTTTTATTTTTTTATATTTAATTGCTGCGCTTACTAATATAGCACTAGCAGAAAATAATAGCAATATTGAAGATATAAAACAACAGGCTTATGCTTTATATGCTACGAATAATTTTAAAGAAGCTCAAAAATTGCTGGATGACTTGCCGGTGAATGAAAAAAATGAAGAAATTTATCTTCTTTTGGCCAATATTGCAGAAGAGAGCGGAAGCGACAACGTCGCAATACAAAATCTAAATAAATCATTAGACAAAAATTATACATACTATAAAGCATATTATAATCTTGGATGTATTTTTGCTAAAAAGAAATCGTATTTACTTGCTTCAAATAATTTTGAGCTTGCAATTAAATATAATAAAACATTTGCAAGCGCATATTATAATCTTGCTTGTTGTCAAATTAAATTGAAAAATTATGACTCTGCTAAGAAAAATTTAATAAAAGCGATAGAGCTGGAGCCGCAAAACAAAGATTTTTATTATAATTTGGCATATTGCTATAAGGAATTAAACAAGACAAAACAAGCAAAAAAAATTCTTGATGTATATAATTCATTTAGTTAGCTAAAGCAGAAAATGAATACATTTTCTTGAAATCTTCATTTGTTTTTTTAAGATTTTCAAAAGAGTCTGTTTGAATAGTTCCGTCCTTGTTTATAAAAATTATTTTGTCACAATTTTTGAGAGTTTTAAGTCTGTGAGCTATTGATATAATCGTTTTTTTACCTTTAAGACCATATAAAATTTCGTTGATTTTTTCTTCAGATAAAGCATCAATTGATGAGGTAGCTTCATCTAATATTATTATATTTTTATTTTGATATAAAACGCTCAAGAGTGCTATTCTTTGTTTTTGTCCGCTTGAAAGTTCATTTATTGATTTGTTTTCTTTTAAATCCAGACTTAAATCATAATTTTTGATAAATTCTTTTATTTTGTTTTCATCATAATTTTCTTTAAGAGCTATGTTTTCGTATATTTTATTAAAAATTAAACCGAATTCTTGTCCTAAAAATGCAATATTGTTTTGCCATTTTGAGATATTGTTTTCAGTGATTGGTGTTTTGTCGGCCAACAGTTCTCCTGCATTTGGTTTAATCAGGCCTGCTATGATTAGTGCCAGAGTTGTTTTGTAGCTTCCGCTTCGCCCTGCTATACCTATAAAATCTCCTTTTTTTATTTTTAAACTTATGTTTTTCAGCCCTTCATCCGTTTTGTTGTAAGAAAAATATATGTTCTTAAGAATAATTTCTTCAAAGGGCATAATTTTATCTGTTTTTTTGTGTATGTTAATTTTTTGAAATTTATTGTCGAATTCCAATAATTCCTTAACTATTTTTTCGTTTGAATTTATTGAATAAAGGCAGCTTTGAGCCCTGTTTATAACAGGTGTTAAACGTAGTATTATAACGCATATTGTGCATACAGATGTTAATATTATTGAATTATCAAAATTGGAACTCAGGTATAAAACCGCTAAAATTGCTCCAAAAGCAAGCATAATTGATATTTCGGTAAAATATATATGAAAAACGCCGTTAAAATTTCTGTCTTTATTAAGACGTGCGTAATTTTTTATTGATTTTTCAAATTTTTTGATAAAAAAGTTTTCTTTGTTGTTCAATTTAATTTCTTTAAAGGAATTAATGACGGTTAAAAGAGTTGAATGAAGCTCATCATGGCTTTTTGGATAGTTGATATTTTGATAGTTTGATTGTTTTTTAAGGTATATGTATTCAATAAAGGCTAAAGTCGCAATAAATAATGCTGCTATAATTGCCGGTGCGGTAAATTTTATAAATAAATATGCCGTCAAAATCAAAGCTATTAAAATGTTTGTTATAAGGTTTATGTATTTTAAGCAATATTGCCAAATAACTATTGTTATTTTTGAAATTATATTTAGTTTTTCTGATTTTGAAATAGAATTTATAGTTATATAATCTTGCAGTATTAAATTTTTAAGAACTTTGGAAGTTATTTTTGTTGATAAGTCTTCAAGGATTGAATTATTGATTTTGGTGAAGAAAAGCATATATATGTTTTTCAATATATAAATTGAAATTGTGCAAATCCCTAGAATGAGACTGATTTTAGGTAAACTTGTTATTAGCAGGTTTTTGTTAAAAAATGATATTATTTTTAAGCAGTGATTGCTGTTTGGATTTGAAAGAAATAAGACAAATTGAAAAATAAAAACCAAACCCATATACTCAAAGATGCCTGCAAAAAGTGAAAGTATAAAAAGAAGATAGAATTTGTGCCTTTTTGAATAGTAAAATCTATCAATAATTTTTTTAAATAAATGTCTTTGCAAAATAAATTCCTTGAAAAATATGTTATGTTTCATTATACTCTTGTTTATGCAGAATCTGTCAAGCAAAGAAAATTTTTTTATAGGAGTTTCATTATCAAATTCTTCAAATTATGATAGTTCTATTTGTGTTTTGGACAGAAATTTAAAGATTGTTTTAATTGATAAGTTTTACTATGCTCAAGATATAGATTATTTTTTTGAAACTTCTCCTTATGTTAAAAATTCTGCAGTTGCTATCAGTGTTCCTTATGACAATAGAATGCTTGAGGGAAAATGGCGAATACATTGTAAAAATTATAAAGCCTTGTTTGATAATTTTAAAATTAATAAAGATGATTGGACAAATAGGGTTTCCAGAAGATGTTCAGATACCATAAATAATCTTAAAGCGAGAGGAATAACGGTTATAAGGTGTGATATTAATCAACTTCGTCGTTCTTATGGTTTAAGTTCACATTTTTTATCCAGAACTTCGATTGATTGTAAAAATCTTCAAGCTTCTCTTAAAATAAAATACGGGTTTTCGCAAATGCCGGATAATATGCTTCCTGCTTCTGCTTTGGAGGCAATTATAGCTGCTATGTTCGCACATGATTATATTGATGATGTTAAAACATCAATAATGTTTGAAATAGACGGCATTCCGGTTTTGGAGAGGAAGATTTTCAGTTAATTAAACTTTTCCTGTTAAACTATCAATTTTATTTTGATAGAAGTCCATATTTATGTTTAGTTTTCTTCCGATTTCGAGAAGATTTAGTAATAATTTTCTCGTATCTTTTTCTTCTTTGGAATTTTTTGTTTTTTCATAAAATCTTTCAAAGTCCAAACAAAACATGTCATAAAATATATTTTGTGCGGTATCTATTTTTGTTTCTATTTGCAATTTTTCCAGTAAATCAAAGAAATGCAGTAATTCTTGAGTGTTTTTGCAAGTTACATGATTTTTTAATTGAGTAATCAGATTTGCCAAGCTTTTTGATAAGATTTCTTTTGCATTGGAATTGTTTAACTTAATTTTAAATTTGTCTGTTAATTTTTTGATTTCTAATATTTTTTGTATTTTATGTTTGTCTGCATAAGTTGTGATTTGAGTCAGTAATCTTGTGAGGTTTGCTAAAAGTGTAAATTTTGCACTTACTCTGAAGCTTTCAGGTATATCCATACCTAAGTCGTTTAAGTAGCTTATTGGAGTTAATAAACTGTCGTACAGGTCTTTGTAGGTTTGACCGACTTTTTCAAGTCTTGAATAAATAAGATTTTCAAGTATTGTTTTTCTCTTATCCATTGGTATGTCTTTAAGAGAATAGAATCTGCTGCCGTAGTACAATTCTATTGTTTGTAAAGTTTCTACGGTTGTGCCTTTTAAAAATGCTTTTGTTATTTCTTTTTTCTCAAGATTGTAATCATCTAAACATTTATACTCTTTAACTGCGCAATAAAAGTCATAATTTTGCGTTTGGAGCATTATGTAGCTCATTTCTTTTTTCTCGTATGTGATTTTTGAGGTGATTTCAATTCTTCCGCAATTTAAAGTATTGTTTAGGTTTATATATTTTTTGCTTCCGTTCTTTTTAATTTTAAAACAGTATAAATCCTCTTCTTTCTTTAGAGGTTCTTTTTGTCCGTCTTCAAATGATGATTCGATTGCGTATTGAGCTGTGATTTTGTCAAATCCTATGGATGATGGTTTGACCCAGCGATTGTATATATCTTTTCCGTTTCCGAATTCTGCTATATTACTTTTTGCTTTTTGCAGGATAGATAAGAATGTTTTTTCATAATTTACTTTTACAAACTCACTTGAAAGTTCAATTGCTCTATATGCATATTTAAGAATTTGAACCGTTTCAATTCCTGAAATATCCGCAAAAAACCAACCGCAGCTTGTGTACATCAGTTGTGTAAAGCGTTGTATTTCCATTAATTTTAGTGCTTTTACTTTCTCTTGCGATGTCAGATTTTTCTTTGCATTTTGTTTAAAAAATTCATTAACGCTTTCTTCGCTGCGGTCTAAAATGACATCTATGTAGTTGTTTCTTGCTTCCCAGAAATCTTTATAGTATTTTGTGCCTTGAATAGAACATAATTTTATGAGTTCGTCTCTTAAATAGTCCATTGCTTGTCGCAGAGGTTTTCTCCATTTTTGATTCCAATGCGGTTGAGCACCTGTTGAACATCCGCAATCATCCATCCATCGTCCGACACCATGACAGCAGCTCCAGGCTGATACGGGTTTTATGTCTACTTCGTATTGCGGCGGATATATTTCAAGATATTGACCGTAATTTGTTATTTCAAATCCTAAATTTTTAGCTCCGACTCTTAACACATAAGCAAGGGCCATGTCTCCGAATTTTGTGTGGTGTCCGTACGATTCTCCGTCTGTTGCTATGTTTATTATTTGAGATCTGTTTCTTGATTCAACATAGCCGTCGTTTAGACGATATGCAAATTTTTTGCCGTCTTGCAATAAGTTGTCGAAAGCCACGGACTTTGATATAGAGCCATCATAGAAGAATAAATCTATGTATTTCTGTTTGTCTGTCCCTTCGACAAAATATCTGTACGGTTGTGACGGATCAATTGTTCCCCAAGAAACGTCTTGCCAGTTGTGTTCTCCGATTTTATTTATGCATTTTGCTTGATGCGGGGATAGTATGGTAAATTTAACCCCGCAGTCTATTAAAACTTCTAAGGTTTGAGCATCAACAGCGGTTTCTGCGAGCCAAATTCCTTCTGAATTTCTTTTAAATCTTTTTTGAAAATCTTTTAAACCCCAGATTACTTGAGTATATTTATCGTTTTGGTTTGCAAGAGGCATAATAATATGATTGTACACTTGCGCTATTGCGCATCCGTGTCCGTCATAAAGCTCAAGTGAATTTCTGTCGGCATCTAAAACTCTTTTGTAAGCGGCCTTATCATATTTTTCCATCCAGCTTAATAAAGTTGGACCAAAATTATAGCTCATGTATTGATAGTTGTTTGAAATTTCTATTATTGAATTTTTACCGTCAACTATCCTTGAAGCGCCATTTGGACCATAACACTGCCATGAAATTTTCTCATTCCAATCATGATTAGGGTTTGCGCTTTCTTGTATCTCTATTTCTTCTATCCAAGGATTTTCTCTGGGCGGTTGATAAAAATGTCCATGGATAGTTAAATATTTTTTGTTTTCGTTCATCTTTTCCGTTCTAGGCTAATTCTTTTTCACCTTTTTTAACACAGTTAAATTTTTTATATCCAACCAAGGATCGTTTAATGAAATCGAAAATACTTTTGCTGTAATTTCAATTTTATCTCCCGTTTCTAAATCAATATACTTTTCAGCTACATCTTTTTTTAAAAATAGTTTCATTTCCGATAAGGGTATATTATGGTCAACTACATCGTCTCTTTGTATTAAAATCCCGATATACTTAACACTTGGACGCATTGCTTTACTGTAATCCAATCCTAAAGTCGAAAATTTATCGAAAGTAGCTTGCATTTTAACTGTTCTATTCATATATTTTTGAGGATTTGCAACAATTTCAAGGGGTGTTGTGTTTATTATTTTTTCTGCTTCATTTTGTTGCTTTGCTTGTCTTGAAGTTTCTCCGAATGCAAAATCACAGACTCCTGCAAATAATCCGAAAGCTAATATAAAAGCAGTTATTGATATAACTTTTTTATTCATTTTTTCTCCTGTGTCCGTTAACATAATTTCAAGCAATAGTGTAACATATTTTTTATTGATTTAAAATATCAATCTCTCTATTTTTAAGATTTAGGTATTTTATCTGATTTTTAAAAGCCGTCTGTATGATTTCATCTTTTGTTAATATGTTTTCTTTGTATAATTTTTCGCATATTTTATCAAGCGTTTTACAAGAACCTGCTAAGGTTCCTTTTTCGTCTTTGCCTTTGGAATTTATTTTTTTATTGCAAAAAATTACATCTTTATTTGTATTTGAAGAGGGTAAGCTGTCGCTTATTAAAAGTATTTTGTTTTTAGGTTTGATTTTAAAACAAAGTTTTAAAATATCTTTTGATAAGTGGATTAAATCCGCTATTATTTCACAATATATATCATCATCAATAAGTCCGCTCAGAGCAATTGAAGGATTTCTGTGATGAATGGGGTTCATTGCATTGAAGTGGTGTGTTGTTGCGACACAATTTTTTATGTTTTCTCCTATAGCGTGTCCTGCTTGTGTTTTTATTTTTTTATCATTTAAATAATCGATTAAATCAATGTCATTTTCCGGAGCAATTGTAACTATTTTAATTATATCTTCGAAATCGCCCGCTATTTTTTTAAAATTTTCAATACTCGGAACAAGAAAAGTATTCTTATCTTGAATTCCGGCTTTTTGTTTGCTTATAAATGTTCCTTCGATGTGAGCTCCTATAAGGTATGTTTCTTTTTGTTTATTTTTAATTTGTTCTTTTTGTATTTGTTTAAATAGCGATAGTTGTTTTTGAAGATTTTTTGGAGTTTCTCCGACAAGAGTCGGGCAGATTCCTTTGATATTTCTTTTATACAATTCTTTTAGAACAAATTTCATTTCATTATAAGTTGCATAATTAAAATTTATTCCAAAGCTTCCGTGTATGTGGTTATCTATGTAAAAAATATCTTTCAAATTGACTTTTTTCCGTAATTCATTAATCTATAAACAAATTATAATATGGAAATAAAAAAATGTTAATAAATGTAAAGAAAAAAATAATATATCTAAAGTCACATATTATATTTGCCGTAAATGAAAATGTAAATGCGAAGGAAAAGGTGACAAGATGGGATTAGCAGCGAGTCAGGCCCGCTTTCTCGGCTTAACCGCAAGGAAAAGCAATGTGGAATATCAAGGGCAGCAAATAAATCAACAGAGGGTTGCATTATCTAATGAAGTGATGGGGTTGTATAATGAATACAACAATTTAGATGTTCCGGTACCTCCTGCCGTTAATGATTATCAAAAAACAGTTTATACATTAGATTCTACTTATGAAGGCTATCAATTGGACAGCTTTACAAAAATAATTGATGGTAAATATGCAGGTTATTATGATGTATCCTTATCTTGTGTTAATGAAATTGCAAAAGCATATTCATATACAGCAAAAGATAGTGTCATAACGGCTCAAAAAGGCACGAACGGATATTCTTATTTGAATTTTCAATTCGGAGTTGATTCTTATACTTATGACGAAAATAATCCTGAGGCTTCAACAATCACGAAGATAACTCAAGATTATGAAAAATATCAGGGGCTTTCAACAATAATGGCAGCTCAAGGCGCTACATCCGGAACGTATTATATGTATACAAAAAACGGCGTTTCTTATTATACATCCGAAAATGACCTTGATTCAACTGTTTTTGAGAATGTAGACGGTAAGAATATGTATTATGGTTCATATACTTTTGATTACCAAGGTTCTCAAAAAGTTACAAAAAATGTTCAGGCAAAGGCAGCTTTAACACAGGATTCAAGTGGAAGACTTACTTCAATACAAATTTTGGAGTGTGATGATGCAGAAGATTTAGTCGGAAATACATATTCAATAACAACTGCTTCTCAAGATGATCAGGCTTCTTATGAAGATGCTATGAATGAATATTATTATCAAAAACAATTATATGAAAAAGAAGTTGAGAGAATAAATCAAAAAACAGAAACCTTGCAAAAAGAAGATAGAAGTCTTGAATTGCAATTAAATCAATTAGATACAGAGCAAAAAGCAATTTCAACCGAAATGGAATCTATATCGAAAGTAATTGAAGATACAATAAATTCTGTATTTAAGACGTATAATTCTTAGTTCACATCACTCCTATTATTTCTATTATTCCTTTGTATTATCACCCGCATTTGCGGGTGAATTTTACTTAATATGCTTTAAAAAATCTTTGATTTGTGCCATTTTCACCTATTTTGATTTTAATTGAGCGCATGCATTTTGGGCATCTTCCTATGTAATGTGTGCCTTCTTTGTTTTTGTATATTCTTCCGTACACATTACAACATTCAAACATTATTCCCAAAAAATTTAAATTATCATTCTTTTTTTTCATACCGAAAATATGACATATTATTATTTTTATTAAATCGGTTTTTCGTTTGAATTTTTTTGCAATTTACTTTAAAAAGTTGTAAAATAAATCACGACAGTATTATGAGGAATTTTACCCATGGGTTTACATATGCAAGTAATAATTGCGCTTTTACTAGGTATAAAAAGAAACGGTCATATATTTATTGGTTTGCTTTTAGGTGTATTGGTCGGTTTTCTTTTTCCCCAAGAGGCATATCCCAGGGTATATAGTATATTAAATTTTATTGCGACAGCTTTTATTTATGTGATTCAGATGGTTGTTTTGCCATTGGTAATAAGTGCTATTATTATAGGTATTTCAAATATAGGTGATTCCAAACAGCTTGCTAAGTTTGGTACTAAGATGCTATTGTATTACGGAATTATTACGGTAATTGCAGTATGTGTTGCATCTTTTATTGCTCTTGCACTGCATCCGGGTCTTAATGCTCAAAGTCTTGTTAATCCTGATGTAATTCAAAATATTCAAGGCAGTGTTGCAGAGGCGATTCAATATCAAAGGGAAAATTTATCTCAAATCTTTTTGGATTTAATTCCTAAAAATCCGTTTGAAGCTCTCTCCGGCGGCAAAATGATTCCTATTATCGTTTTTGTTACGATATTTTCAATTGCTTTAACGCGTGCCGGTGAAATTTCAAGACCTATTGTTTCTTTGTTTGAGAGTGTTTTTGCCGCTACCATGAAAGTTACGGACTGGATTATGTATCTTGCGGCTCCTGGTATTTTTGCACTTACCGCTACTTCGGTTGCAAGCTTTGGTGTTTCCGTATTTAATGATATTTCTAAGTATGCAGCCGCTATAACATTGGCGCTTGCAATACAATTTTTTATAGTATATCCTTTTATGTTAAAGGTATTTTCGAAAGTCCCCGTAACAAAATTATACGGTGCAATATCTGAAGCTATTATGGTTGCTTTTGGAACTGCAAGTTCTTCGGCTACTTTGCCTTTAACTATTACTTGCTGTGAAAAAAGAGGTATTTCTAATAGAGTGTGTTCTTTTGTGCTTCCTCTGGGCGCAACTTTAAATATGGACGGAACTGCTATTGTGCAGACTATTGCGGTTATATTCCTTGCGCAAATGTATGGGATTGATTTATCTCCATTGTTAATATTTGAAATAGCATTTTTGGCAATAGTTGCGTCTTCAACGTCTGCGGGTATTCCCGGAGCAGGTTTGATTACTATTGCATTGATATTAAACGGAATAGGTCTTACTCCTCAACAACTTGTGGTTGGATTTTCGTTATTGTTTACAATCGAAAGATTTGTAGATATGTTGAGAACAATTTGTAATGTTACATCTGATGCAGTTGTTGCGGCAATAATTGCAGATAATGAAAACGAGCTAAATTATGAGTTATTGTGCGGAGAGACTGCTGAAAATAAGGCATAGCAGATATTGAATATTAAAATTATACTTGAAGCAAAACTTAAAGAAAAATTTTATAGAGAAGGCGTACTGGAATATAAAAAACGTCTTTTGGGGCGAGTTGAAGTTGTCGAAGTTCAAAATATTGAAGAATATATTAAAAACAAACAAAATGTTTATATAGTAACATTGGAAATAGAAGGAAAAGAACTTTCAAGCGTAAAATTCGCGGAAAAATTAAGAGAAATTGAAAAAGAAGGATTTTATAACGAGTTACTGTTTTTAATAGGAGGTGCAGAGGGTCTTAGTAATAGTGTAAGAAATAAATCGCACTTTAAATTATCTTTGTCTAAAATGACTTTTTTGCATCAGGAAGCAGTTTTAGTGTTAATAGAACAAATATACAGGGCATATAAAATTTTAAATAATGAGCCATATCACAAATAAAAGGAATAATAATGAGAGCTGTAGATTTAATTGAAAAGAAAAAAAGAGGACTTGAGCATTCAAGAGATGAAATATATTTTCTTGTAGAAAATTACATGAAAGGTGTTATTGAAGATTATCAAATGTCGGCTTGGTTGATGGCGGTTTGTTTTCAGGGATTAAGTGACAATGAAACAGCATATTTGACCGAAAGCTTTGTGGATTCAGGCGAAGTATTGGATTTTTCACATATTGCAAAACATATTGCAGATAAACATTCAACAGGCGGCGTTGGAGACAAGGTCACGCTTGTGCTGGCTCCTATTTTAGCCAGCCTTGGGGTTAGGATGGCTAAATTGTCAGGCAGAGGTTTAGGTTTTACAGGCGGCACTATCGATAAACTTGAATCAATCCCGAATTTTAGATGCGAATTGAGTAATGAAGAATTTTTAAATCAAATTAAAAATATTAATTTTGCAATATCGTCTCAAAGTCCGAATTTAACACCCGCAGACGGAAAGATTTATGCTCTCAGGGATGTTACAGCTACGGTTGATAATAAATCATTAATTTGTGCTTCGGTTGTTTCTAAAAAAATTGCTTCAGGTGCAACTTCGATAGTTTTAGATGTAAAGTTTGGCTCAGGTGCTTTTATAAAGACAAAAGAAGAAGCAAAAGAGCTTGCGGATTTGATGGTTAAAATCGGAAAAATTTTAAATAAAAGTATTGATGTTGTAATAAGTTCAATGGAACAGCCATTGGGATTTAATATAGGTAATAGTCTTGAAGTTATTGAATCAATTGAGTTTTTAAAAGGATTTTACGGAGAAGATTTATATGAAATAACTCTTGCATTAGCAGGAAAGACTCTTATGAATTGCGGTTTGGCGTACGATTTTTCTGATGTCAAAAAAATGGTAGATGAAGTTATAAAAAATGGAAGTGCTTTAAATAAATTTAGAGAGTTAATTATTGCTCAAGGCGGAGACCCTCAGGTGCTTAATAATTATTCTCTGTTTAAAATAGGGAATAATAAAGTGGAAATAAAGGCTCTTGAGACAGGTTATATATCAAAAATATGTGCTTTAGATGTTGCGCATAGTGCAAAATTGCTTGGTGCCGGCAGAGATATAAAAACAGATGATATAAATTATGGTGCCGGAATTATATTAAAGAAAAAAGTTTCAAACCCTGTTAATAAAGGTGAAACTGTTATGGAATTGTATTATGATGATATAGAAAAAGAAAAATTAAATGAAGCGGTAACAATCGCAAGAAATTCATTTAAAATTTCAAAAATTAAGGTAGAAAAACCACAGTTAATTTTTTGAAATTGTACGATAAAAAGGGGGAAATATTGAATACATTATCACTTGAAAAAGTATATGATGCTAAAGAAGTTTTATCATCCATCGCCAGAAAGACTGAACTAATTCATTCGGATTTTTTAAGTATTAAAAATAATATTTTTCTCAAATCGGAAAATTTACAATTAACGGGTTCTTTTAAGTTGCGCGGTGCATATTATAAGATATCACAGCTGGCTCCTTGGCAAAAAGAAAAGGGAATAATTGCTTGTTCTGCCGGAAACCATGCTCAAGGTGTAGCGCTGGCTGCGAAAAAAAATAATATAAAAGCAACAATTTTTATTCCGGCAACCGCTCCTTTGTCTAAGGTTGAAGCAACAAGAGCACACGGTGCTGAAATCAGGTTGATTGATGGGGTATATGATGATGCATATCAGGCTGCTGTGGATTTTCAAAAAGAAACGGATGGAATTTTTATTCATCCCTTTAATGATATGGATGTAATCGCAGGTCAAGCTACGATTGCGCTTGAAATATATGAACAATTAAAGGATGTGGATGCAATTGTTGTACCTATTGGCGGTGGCGGGTTAATTTCAGGCGTTGCTGCTACAATAAAACAAATTAAACCGGATTGTTTGGTATATGGAGTGCAAGCTGAAAGAGCTGATTCTATGTTCGTCTCTATTAAGGAACACAAAAGAGTAGAGTTAAAATGTGTAAATACATTTGCAGACGGAACTGCTGTTAAATTGCCCGGAGATATTACATTTGAGTTTTGTGAAAATTACGTGGATGAAATTATTACCGTATCCGAGGATGAGATAGCAAGCGCTGTTTTGTCATTAATGGAAAAAGAGAAATTGGTCTCGGAAGGTTCGGGTGCGTTGCCCGTTGCAGCTGTTATGTTTGATAAAATTCCAATAAAAGATAAAAATGTAGTTTGTATAGTTTCAGGTGGGAATATTGATGTAAATATACTTTCTCGTGTGATAAATCGAGCGCTTCTAAAAACAGGAAGAATTTCAAATCTTACAGTTGAGCTTTTGGATAAGCCGGGGCAATTGAAAGAGGTAAGCTCAATCATTGCTCAATATGGCGCAAATGTTATAAGGGTTCGTCATAATCAAGGCGGAGAAGGTACGGATATTAATGATTGTTATTTAAAAATATCTATGGAGACGAGAAATTTTGAACATTTTGAAAAAATAAAAAATGCTCTTATAGCTTCAGGATATAATATTTTGTCAACAGTACAATAAAAAAGGAGAATTGAAATGAAAATAATAAATACACAACATGCACCTTTGCCGGTTGGTCCTTATTCGCAAGCTATACAAAGCGGCGATTTTCTTTTTTGTTCGGGACAAATTGCTATAAATCCCGAAACAAATGAATTTTTAGCCGGTACGGTTCAAGAGCAGACTTTGCTTGTTATTCGCAATATAAAGGCGGTTTTAGACGCAGCAGGCAGTGATTTTGAAGATGTCGTAAAGACAACTTGCTTTTTATCAGATATGAATGATTTTCAAGAATTTAATAAAATTTATGCTCAATATTTTGTTTCAAAACCTGCTCGTTCTTGTGTTCAAGCGCAATTGCCCAAGGGAGCAAAGGTTGAAATTGAGATAATTGCTTCTAAAAAGTAATAATTTATTTTATACTCTCCAGAATATACTTATTCATGGCATTTTTAAAATTAATTGTGTCAAATTCTTTTGTTATGAAATAATTTTGTCTTTGGTCAAAATTTGTTTTTTCGGTTTCAATTTTTTTAAAATCGTAATTTGAAAACGAGCTTTGATTATCGTTTTTTGCTGCTTCGTTTTGAGATATATTTTCTTGCACTACATCTTCAAAAGTATTTTCATAAGCTTCTTGAGCATTGAATGTAGATATTGAATTTATGGACACGTTGCTGTCAAGAGCCAACATTTGAGCGCTATTAAAACTAACCGATGTTATCATTTTCTCCCCTGAATTATTTAATTAACATTTGAATTTCTTTGAAATGTTGATGTTTTGAGCTTTTTAAAAAGTTAAAAAGAGCAATTTCCAATGTTATGATGCTTGCTCCTTTTTGTTTTGCCAATTCTAAGGCGACATTGTGGTTTTCTTCATTTCTTGAAGCACTGCAATCTTTTAGAATAAAAACATTGTACCCTTCATCTATAAGGTCAATCACGGTTTGCAGTACGCATATATGCGTTTCAATCCCAAAAATTATTATGTTTTTATTTTCAATTTTTTTGAAATTTTCTTGAAATTCTTTGGTTTGATATGCACTGAAGGTGTTTTTTTCAATAGTTAAAAAATTTTTAATCGATTTTATGTCTTCCGTTGTATCTCCAAGGCCTTTTGGATATTGTTCCGTAATTATTGTATTTATATTTAAAATATTGGCTGCTTTCATTAATTTGACACTATTTTCTTTTATAATAGCGCCATTTTTAAGCATATTTATGAGTTTTTCTTGTAAATCTATGCAAATAATTGTTGTGTTTTCAGCATTAAACATTTTGTGATGACCTTTCAAATTACGGTTATTATCACATTATTTTGTTTTGCTTAAATCATGCAAAAGTATGGTTTGAGTTGCAAGGTTTAGATATCTCTTATTAAACCTATTATTTGTCCTATTATAGAAAATTCTTTAAATTCATCTTTTTGGAGAATTCTTGTGGGATATAATTCATTGTCTGATTTTATAACAATCTGATCAATATTTTTTGTTAATCTTTTTATAAAGATTTCGTTGTTATATTCAAATATATAAATATGATTATCCAGAATTTGTTCTCCTTTGTGTCGTTTAATTAAAAGCTTGTCTTTATCTTTAATAATCGGGCTCATTGTGTCACCGGCTGTTTCAAGGATAAAGTAATCATCAGCATTTGAAAAGTTTTTAATAAAATTCAGAGGAATTTGTATTTTTTCATTTGTTATTTGATTTTTGAAATTAAATATATCCGAAAAAAAATCTATATTAGCACTCGTATGCATATCTGTTATATTTATTTTGTAGAAATCTTCTATTTTTTTAATTTCTTCATCTTTCAGATATCCATCATTAGAAAATCTGTTTGATAAGGCATTGGCACTAACATTGATAATTTTTGAAATGTTATTGTGATTTATTTTAAAATTTAATTTTTTTTCGATAATCTCTAAACATTGTTTGTATTTTAATTTCATTTATTTACCTTTTCTATAAATTTTCTATAATTAAATAGAAAAATCTATTGACATTATGTTAAATAATGTGTATATTAGTTGTGTGATTTAAATTTGAATAAATTTTTATAAGTAATTAGGAATTTGCAACAAGAAACGTTAAAAAGTGTTTGTTGTTTGTCTGATTTTGCCTGTTTTGTTAATAATTATAACAAAAATTATTGATAATGCATACTAAATATGCATTAAAGGGAGATGTCGTGAAAAAATATGAAAAAAAGCGTTTTTATAATATGAATTTTTATTATGCCTTTAGTTTAATTGAGCTTTTAATCGGAATGATTATAATTAGCGCTTTACTTGCCGCTTTTATGCCGATTATAACTAAAAAATTAAATTCTTCTACGACTATTATAAAATATATTCAACAAGAAAAAAAATCTGAAGTTCGCCGCAAAGAGTTTATCGCGGCCGGTGAGTATGATTTTCTTGTTCCTGAGGGTGTTAATGAAATAAAAGCTACTTTAATATCAGGAGCAGAAGGCGGAGGGGCCGGCGAAGGCGATATGTATTCTTTAAAAATAACAAATATTGGTGAGAGTTATATTGAAATACCGCCTGAATTGAGAAATAAGTATGCTTTGGTTGATATGTGCGGCGCAGGGGGAGCGGGGGGAGGTGCCTCTTCTAACGTTTGTTGGAATAGCGTATACAGGTATCAGGGTGCAGGTGGCGGTGGTTCAGGCGGATATTATTTGAATAAAATAGTTAAATTTGCTAATACGGCTTCCACGTATGTATTTGTAGGAGGTGGCGGAGGGAAGGTTGATAATTGTTCTGGCGGTTCTCTTCCTTTGGGTATTAGACAAACGACGGTTTGGGATCCATATTTTGTTGATACGACTTTGGAGATAAGTGTTTCTACGCAGTCAATGATTACGGGGGCACCGGCTGAAGATGGGACCGGAGGCCAAGGTGGCTCAGTTCATAGTAGCATGAGTATTTTTGAAGGTATGCGCAGAGGCGGGTACGGCGGAAAATTAAATGGAGGCTCAGGTAGTTCTTTTTTTGGACATTGCGGTCTGTCAGGGGGCGGCGGTGGCGGCGGAGGTGCGAGCAGATTGGGTACTCCGGGTGAGTCACATTATCTTTATGTAGGAGGCGGAGGTGGCGGCGGCGGAGAGCCTGTCTTTTTTAATTACAATTCAGATATTTCAAGAAGCGGCGGCGGAGGTGGCGGCGGTGGCGGAACAGGTTTGGGCGGTAATGGCGGAGATAGCAATGAATTGAATTATGGATGTATAGCAACCGGTGGCGGCGGCGGAAAACCGGGTGGGAATTCCGGCGGAAATTCAGAATGTAATGCAGGAGTCAATTATAAAGGATATTTTGTTGCAAATTCGGGCAAAGGTGGTGCATCGCCGCTTGAAAGTTTGTATAACGGATATTGCGGCGGCGGAAATGGGGCAGGATATAATAATTCTTATAATGATAGGACATACGGAACTGCCGAATATTGGCTTTCATCCAGCATAAAACAATATGGTTTAGATGGAATTATTGTAATTAAATATTTAAAAGCTAAATCAGGCGGCAAAGGCGGAAATTCGGGTAAAAAAGTTACAAAAACAATTTCTGTAAATCCGAATGAAACATATAAAATAATTGTGGGGGATGGTTCAAATGGAGCTAAGTCTAAATATATTAATTCTTCGGGTACCGTTGTTCAGTCTGTTCCTGCTGAAACTATAAAACATAGCTATATATATAAAGATGGCATAAAAATTTTAGGTACGGATGATACAAATGCAACATTTCAAGATTCCATATCATCAACTTCTTTGTTGGGTTCAAAAGGAGCCGCTCTTTCCGGTGTGAGTACTTGTTATGTGGGCGATGGCGGCACTTTAGAATCTCAAGACGGTACGGCTGCTTTAGGATATGGAGGCTGTGGCGGCGGCGGAGGATATGGACTTGCAAACGGCGGAAAAGGTGCTTGCGGATATGTTCTTTTAGAGTGGGAAGAGTTGCAAGAGTAGAGATTTCATATTATTTTTTTGTGTTTTGGTTTCGGATGATATATTCATCCGATTTTTTTATACACAAAAAAAACCGCTCTTAAGAGCGGTTTTTTATTTATTATTTGAATATTTCTACCTTTTAGAGAATTGAAATCTTTTTCTGGCACGTTTACGACCGTATTTTTTACGTTCTTTGATGCGAGAATCGCGAGTCAACATGCCTTCTTGTTTAAGAGTGGATTTATATTCTTCATTAATTTCAACCAGTGCTCTTGCTATTGCAAGTTTAATAGCATCTGCTTGAGCACTTACCCCGCCACCTATTGCTTTGACTCTAATATCGTATTTATCTTGGTTTTCTGTTAAAACAAGCGGACTATATATTGTCATTTCAAGAGATGGTCTGTTACCAAAGTATCCTTTTAATGTTTTTCCGTTAATAAAGATTCTGCCTTTACCTGATACTATTTTAGCAACTGCAATTGAGCATTTTCTTCTGCCTGTTTTAATTATTTCTTTTTTGTTATCTGTATTTTTAGCAGCCATTATTTATCTCCTTTTAGTTCGTATACTTCAGGTTTTTGAGCAGCATGAGGATGTTCAGCGCCTGCATATACTTTTAATTTTTGAAACTGTTCATCGCCCAGCGTGTTGTGAGGAAGCATTCCTTTTACAGCTTTTTCTATAGCACGTGTTGGAGTTTTTTCCATCATGGCTTTAAAACTAATTTCTTTGAAACCTCCGGGATACCCTGAATGGCTTCTATATAATTTATCTGTTTCTTTTTTACCTGAAACCGTAATTTTATCTGCATTTATTATGATGACAAAATCTCCGGTATCAACATTTGGTGTATATTGAGGTTTGTTTTTACCTCTTAATATGTTAGCTGCAGCAACTGCTACCCTTCCGAGAGTTGCACCTTCCGCATCAATAACATACCATTTGCGTGTTATTTCCAGTGGTTTTGCACTAAAAGTTTTCATTATTTACCTTCCTTTTTAAGAATTTATTTGTTTAATATAGCTTTTTACGTCATCATAGCCGACATACTCCAAACACAGCGCTTTGGCTTCAATTACACTGGCAGCGGTTGATCTGTCTTTAGAGTCTAAAACTTCTTTCATAATCTCGGGTTTAAGATTATTTCTTTCAATATAAAGAAGTTCGCCTACGATAGTCCTTACCATATTATAGAGAAATCTGTTTCCTATAATATCTATAAAGATAAAATCATGTCTTTCTTTATTGACTTTTTTTGCTTTCGCATAATATATTTTGCAATCATTATACGGATTATCCGAAGCTGATTTGAAAGCTGAAAAGTCATGATGTCCTATAATATACGAAAGAGCTTTATTTAACCTTTCTATATTAATTTCTCCATAAGGATAAAACAAATATTTATCTGAAAAGACCGAAGCAACATGGTCATTTAAGATTGTATATCTGTAATGTTTATATAGAGCGGATTTTTGAGCATGAAAGTTCGGGTTTGTTTCTTTCAGCTCAAGTATTTTTACATCATCGGGAAGTATGCAATTTAAAGAATACTGAAATTTTTGAATATTTTCTATTCTTTTTGCATCGAAATGAGCTGTTTGGTATCTTGCGGACACTTTAGCATCGGTTCTTCCCGAAATAAATATATTGATTTTATCTTTTGTCAATGTGCGGAGTGCTTTTTCAATTTCTCCTTGAACGGTTCTTTTATCGGGCTGCTTTTGACTTCCGAAAAAATCGTCCCCTCGAAATTCAAAGCTTATGACGTATCGAGCTTGAAATGTCATTAAACTAATTGAATTAATGCCATTTCTGCATTATCACCACGACGGGGAGTTAATCTTAAGATTCTTGTATATCCGCCGTTGCGAGTTGCATATTTTTTGCCGATAACAGAAAACAATTGTCTTAAAACAGATTGCTTCGGTAACTTCTTGCCTTCAGGAAGAGTATCAAACAATTCACCTGTTTCGGTGTCAATATATTTTTCTGTTTCTATATCGTATATATCTTTTTTTGCTTCACGACGAGCAGCCAAATCGCCTTTTTTAGCAAAAGTGATAATTGATTCAGCGTATGGTTTTAGAGCCTTAGCTCTTGCCATTGTAGTTGTAATTTCACCATTTAAGAACAACTGAGATGCCAAAGTGCGCATTAATGCTTTTCTTTGGTCTGCTGCCTTAGATAGTTTATGAATTTTACGACCGTGTCTCATTTTGTTTATTCCTTACTTTTGACTGTTATATTAATTCAAGATCATCGGCATCTTCAGGGTTTGGTTGCAAATCTAAACCCATTTGATGAAGTTTTTCAATGACTTCGTCTGATGATTTTTTGCCGAAATTTTTAATGTTCAATAAATCATGTTCTGATTTTTTCAACAATTCTGACATAGAGTTTATGCTCGCTCTTTTTAAGCAATTATAAGCTCTTACGGAAAGTTCCAAGTCTTCTATTGTTAAAGTCGGAGCAGCTTCTGCTGCTTCTTCTTGAGATTCGATTATTTCCGGTTTAATTTGTACCGGAGTTCCGGAAATGCCGGCAATTTGACTGAAGTGTTCAATAAGAAGATTAGAAGCTTTTGATAATGCTGCTGTAACTTCAATTGAACCGTTTGACCAAATTTCAAGCGTTAGTTTATCGAAATCTAATGATTCTCCCACACGTGCGGGTTCTACATTGTAGCTGACTCTTTTAATTGGCATAAATACTGCGTCTATAGGCAGTAAATCTATGGGAAGTCCGTTCTTTTGTTCTTTTAAAACGTCTGTTGTTACATATCCTTTTCCGACTTCAACAGTAATATCGGCATGGATTGATCCGCCTTCTGATAATGTGCATATAACACAATCGGGGTTTACGATTTTAACTCCCGCAGGAAGTTCTATATCACCTGCAAGAACAGGCCCCGGTTTTGTTGCATCTAATCTTAGGTGTTGAGGTTCATAAGAATCTGTTTTAACAACAACCGATTTTAAGTTTAACATTATATCAATAACATCTTCGACTACTCCGGGAATTGAAGTGTATTCATGAGTTATTCCTTCTATTCTTACGGAAGTAACTGCTGCGCCTTCAAGGCTGGACAACAATACTCGTCTTAAAGCGTTTCCTATTGTTGCGCCATAACCTCTTTCCAACGGCTCAATAACAAATTTACCGTATTGAGAACCGTCTGATGAAGTAGTAGTGTTAATATTTTTAATTTTAAGTTCCATAATTTTATTCTCTCCTAATTATTTAGAGTAATATTCAATAACGAGTTGTTCTTTAAATTCAGGGTCAAGTTCTTCCCTTTGAGGAATTCTGTCAAAAGTGATTTTCAGTTCATTTCTGTCAACCGTTAACCAAGCATAATTTAGTGCAAGATCGATTGATTCAATGACGGTTTTAATAAATTCTTTTGAATTTTCTCTAACTGTAACAACGTCGCCTGCTTTCAATAAATAAGAAGGAATGTCTACTTTTTTACCGTTAACAAGAACGTGTGCGTGATTAACTATTTGTCTTGCTTGTCTTCTTGTGATTGCAAAACCTGCTCTGTAAATTACGTTATCTAATCTTGATTCAAGAGTTTGTAACATAATTGTACCTGTGACGCCTGTTTTTCTTGAAGCATTTTCATAGTATTTTACAAATTGTTTTTCGCTAACAAGATATGTCATTCTGATTGTTTGTTTTGCTTTTAATTGCAGTGCATAATCAGAATTTTTCTTTCTGAGAGCTCCGTGTTGACCGGACGCGGTTTGTCTCATAGATGTTGTTAATTTGCGATTAGACAAATCTTTAACACCATAATTTCTGAATAATTTATTTGTAGGTCCTGTATATTTAGCCATTTTAGCTCCTATTTGGTTTTATTACTACACTCTGCGTTTTTTTGGAGGACGACATCCGTTGTGAGGAATTGGAGTTACATCTTTAATCAATGTAATTTCAAGTCCGGCACTTTGAATTGCTCTTATTGCTGTTTCTCTGCCTGAGCCCGGTCCCTTAACGTAAACTTCGACCTTTTTCATGCCTTGATCGATAGATTTTTTTGCAACAATTTCAGCTGCACTTTGCGCCGCAAAAGGAGTTCCTTTTCTAGCACCTTTAAAACCGCAACCGCCCGCAGAAGCCCATGCAACAGCATTACCTTGAGTATCTGTTGAAGTTACGATAGTGTTATTGAAGGTTGATTGTATATGTACAACACCTTGCAATATATTCTTTCTTTCTTTCTTTTTAGTTTTTGTAGGTTTAGCCATTATTTATTTCCTTTTAGTTTATTATGTTCATTTAATACGGTGTGAATTAAATTAATTTAAAAGAAATTATTTCTTTTTATTTGCAATTGGTCCGGTTTTTCTGCCGCGTCTTGTTCTTGCATTTGTTTTTGTTCTTTGACCTCTAACGGGCAATTTTCTTCTATGACGGATTCCTCGATATGAATTAATTTCGCTTAAACGTTTGATATGGAGCGATTCTTCTCTTTTTAAATCACCTTCAATTGTGTAGTGAGCGATTTCATTTCTTAATTTTTTAATATCATCATCCGTTAAATCATCTGTTCTCAAATCTTGAGATATGTTACAAGCAGCTAAAATTTTAGCGCTTCTTGTAGGTCCGATTCCGTAGATGTAGGTTAGTGCTATAACCATTCTCTTATTACGGGGTAAATCCACCCCTGCTAATCTTGCCATTTATTTTCTCCTATTTTGACATTTTACTTAATTTTTATGGGTTATCCTTGTCTTTGTTTGTGTTTAGGGTGTTTACAAACAACGGTTACTCTGCCGCGTCTTTTGATAATTTGGCAGTCTTTGCATATTTTTTTTACAGATGCTCTTACTTTCATTTTTTTATCCTTTTATTTTAGTCTGTATGTAATTCTTCCTCTGCTCAGGTCGTATGGTGTCATTTCGACTTTTACTTTATCCCCCGGCAGTATACGGATGAAATTTTTTCTGATTTTCCCTGAGATATGGGCTAAAATTTCATGTCCGTTTTCGAGTTCTACTCTAAACATTGCGTTAGGCAGTGATTCGAGTATTGTTCCTTCAAGTTCTATTACGTCTTTTGACATATTTTTCCTTATTTTTTATTCAGTATATTCAATAATACATGTTGAATTTTTCTTTGCAAGTTTAAATATGCGAAAAATCCTTAAAATTAGTGAATTTTACACATATTTATAAAATAATTTTTTTAAATATACAACACATTAAGATTTTACAATATTCTATAAAGTTTATATTTTAGGCAGTTTTTCCCTTTTGTGTTAATATTTGTAAATTTTTTTAAAAAACTAATGTTTAAAAAAATAAATTTACATAATTTATCTTATACTTAACTCGAATGTATAAAAATAATATTTTATTTATAATAAATTCAAGATAAATGAGGAGTTTATGAAATGTATTTTCTAAATAAGATTAAGAGTTTTTTGCAATTAACAAGAGCTTATTCTTTAGGGGTTACTTTTGCTTCCTGTCTTCCGGTTTTAGCTTTTGCGCATTATAGTGAAAGATTTAGCATTTTTAATTTTGCATTGTTGTTAATTGCGCTTTGTTTAGTGCATTTGGGTGCAAATCTTTTTGATGATTACATTGATGTAAAACAAAAATTGAAAAATAATCAAAATTTGAAGGATATAAAATTTAATTCTTTTGTTCCAAAAGCAAAACTTATTTTGGATGGAACTTATTCCTTTTTTGATTTAAATTTAATTTTGTTTTTTCTTTTTATAATTCCGCTATTTATAGGAATATATTTTGCTTTTATTTCGGGTTGGCAAGTTTTATTATTTGCTTTTTTTGGCGGTATTTTAACTCTTATTTATCCGATTTCATCAAGATATTACCTTGCTGAAATAATAATCGGCTTGATATATGGACCGTTAATTATTATGGGCGGTTATTTTGCGCTTACCGGTGAGTTTAATTCCGGTCTGTTTTTGCTTTCATGGGCTATATTTTTTGCAACTCTTATTTTGCTTCATACTCATAGTCTTATGGATTGGGAATTTGATGAATCTGACGGCAAGAAGACTCTTTGTTTATATTTGAAAACAAAACGAAATGCAATGAGAACATTAAAAGGAATGATTTTTGCATCTTATTTTATTATTATATTTGGTGTTTTAACATTGAATTTAAATCCGCATACTCTATATGTGTTTTTAACTTTACCAATTGCAACAAAGTTGCAAGAATCAATGAATGATTATATAAATATAAATAACGTTAAATTTACTCCGAGGTGGTATTATGGTTTTTTTGAAAATTGGAAGGAGATTGAGCAAAAAAATATTGCCTTTTTTATGTACAGATTCTATCTTGCGAGAAATTTTTCGTTTTTCTTTGCTCTTTTTGCAGCAATCGGTACGATAGTTTAATATGGAAAATCGATTATGAAAAAGATTATATTATTAATATTTTGCTTATATTTAGGAGGTATAATAATGTCCAGCGCATTAGACAAGGTTGATGTTTTCACCGTAGTAAGCACTAAATTTAAAAATAATGATATATTACCAAACGAACAGGTTTATAAAGGTTTTGGCTGTAACGGCGGAAATGTGGCTCCGGATTTATCGTGGGCAAATGCGCCCGCAAATACTAAAAGTTTTGCTATAATTTGTCATGACCCAGATGCGCCAAGAGAAAATGGTTGGTATCATTGGCTTGTAGTTAATATTCCTTCAGATGTAAATTCATATAAGAATAAATTGCCAAGTGGTGCGATTGAAACATTGACCGATTTTAATTCACAAGGTTATGGCGGTGCTTGTCCTCCCGTGGGGCATGGAATGCATCATTATAACTTTACCGTATATGCTTTGGATGTTGAAAAAATTGATGTTGACAAAAACACAAAACCTAAAGAAGTAGAAAAGAAAGTATTAGCACATTCAATAGCCAAGTCAACAATAACTGCGCTCTATGAAAGAAAGTAGTCGCAGATTAATTTTTCTTTTTTCTTAAACGGATTAGCACAAATTGCCTCTTTGATTCTTTGAGAGAGCGATGGTTTGTAGCATAGTTTCTTGTATCTGTCTACAAGTATTGCTTTTTGTACAATAATTTTATTGTATTCTTTGGATTTTTCGCTGTTGAACTCAATCTCGGGGGCTAATTCTTTAAGCCTTTTTTTACATTTTAATATTTCTGCTTCTAAAGATTTTTGGTTACTTTTGCTCATATTTTTACTCTACAAACTATGGGGACACAATAAAAAGGGAAATTCCTTTTGCTTTTTTATAATACAACATTTAAAAAATTAAAACTCATCCATAAAATGGAAAATAAAATTTTTTGATATTTATTCACTCAAATATAGTATTTTTACTGCTAAAAAAAGAATTAAAATAAATATATGAAAAAGCAGGTTTATGCATATTTACATACCCACTGGGATCGCGAATGGTATCGAGATAAAGAAGATTTTAATGTAAGATTTTTGAAGGTTTTTGATATTGTTTTAGACGAGCTTAAATCGGGTAATGCTCCGTTTTTTTATCTTGATGGGCAAGTCGTGGCTCTTTTGGATTATTTAAAGTATCGAAAAGAAAGATTGCAAGAGATTTTATATTTTATAAAAAATAAAAATCTTGCAATAGGACCTTATTTTGCAAGCGCCGACAGTTATTTGGTAAATTTCTGTTCCATGTTAAAAAATCTTGATATCGGAATGAAAATTTCTTCTGATTTTTATCAAAAAGAATTTATAGGGTATATGTCTGATATTTTTGGTGTTTCAAAATCAGCATTCAGGGCTTTGAATCTTAAAAATATTGACAAGGCTTTAATATGGCGGGGTGTTAATCCTGTTTTAATTAAAAATAACTGTAATTTTATAAAAGATAATATTAAAACAACTTGGCTTGTGCAGGGTTATTTTAATGATTTTATACATAACAACAATGTAGAAGGATTAAGCAAATATCTTGATAAAATAAGCAAATATTCTCCTTCTTGTTTGCTTTTGCCTATAGGTGCCGATCATTTAGGTATGCTTCAAAATGCAAATGATAAGATTAATGATATAAATAAAAAGCTTGAAAATTATGAAATTATTTTATCCAGCCCGTTTGAATATTTTTCAAAAGTCGATTATGAAAATAAGAAAGCGCCGGAAGAATTTTTGGATAATTCAAACACATATATTTTAAACGGTGTTTACAGTGCAAGAGTATATCAAAAAATAAAAAACGCAAAAATTCAAAATAAATTATCACGAATTACAGAACCTTTGGATTTTTATTTGGGACAAAAGTATCAAAAAAATATTGAATTTGCATATAAAACACTTATTAAAAATCATGCTCACGACGGTATTTACGGTTGTTCCACAGATTCCGTACACAGAGCTTTGGATGCCAGATTTGAAAAATGTGATAATTTATTATCTTCAATTATAAATAATATTAAAGGCGATTTTAAAAAAGAACATGGTATCAACGGTGCCATTAAAAATAAAGCAGGTCTTTTTAACTTATCAAATAAAAATAATATAAAAGTTATCAAAATAATTACTCCCTATAAGATAGAAAATGCTCAAATATTGGATAAAAAAAGAGCATTTGAAGACAGTCTTTTATACGATATATATTCTATTCCGGTAACGGAAGATATAAAAACATTATATTTGCAAGCTGTTGAAATTTCTTCAAATCAAAGAATGTCTTTTAATACGGTAAAAATTAAAAAGCCTGAAAAAAACGTGAAAATTACTTTGAAATCAATTGAAAATAATGAAATTAAGCTTGAAATTAAAAATAAAAAGATATACATAACAAATTTTAAACAAACTTTTGAATTAAAATTTACGGATATTGCTGACGAAGGAGATAGTTATAATTTTTCTCCAAAAGGCAAATATAAGAAAATAGATATATTAAAAACCGAAATCGAATATAACGGGCAAATTCAAAGTTGTTTGAAAATATATTTTAGCGGTTTTGTACTTAGGGTTATTTTGGATAATCATTGTGAGTTTTTGAAATTTACAGTTGAAATAAAAAACAGAAAGAAAAATCATAAACTTCAAGCAGTTCTTCTTTTGAATAATAATATTTCTAAAACCATATCGGATGATGCTTGGGGAATAATAGAAAGAAAAATTGATTATAATTATAATGTTCAAAATTTTATGCCCGTTAAGAGGCCCTATGAGTTAAAAACAAATATATATCCAATGCAAAATTTTGTTTGTGCAAATGATGCAATAATAATGACAAAGGGGTTGAATGAATATGAAATATACAAAAACGAGCTTAGAGTTTGTCTTTTGAGAGCAATAGGAACGATTTCAAATCCTAAAAATAAAGTTCGCGCAATTCCCGCAGGTCCTGATTTAGAATGTCTTGAAGCTCAATGTATAAGAGATGTAGAGGCGGATTTTGCAGTAGCCTTTGGAAATTATAAAAAAGCATATAATTTATTGGATGAATTTTATGAAAATTATATTGCACTGGAAGGGCAATATGCAAAAGAAATAAATATTAAATTTGATGAAATACCAAATAATACTTTTTTGTACGGAATAAATAAAGGAGAAAAAATCCTCTATGATTTTATGAAAAATAAGTGATATAAAAAACTTTATTTCGGGAATATGAATAAAAGAAATTATTTGAAGGTAAAGAAGTGGAGTAATATATGCTAGAAACTAATGAAGCAGTTAAAATTTTTGAAAAATACGGTATAAAAACTCAGGTTGATAATAACGAAAATATTATTATATCTCATTATTCACAACCGAAAGAAGCAACTTTCAGTGAGCTTGGAATTAATGAAGATGATTTAATTGAAAAAGTAATCGCTTGCGAAGGCAGGTTTGATACTAGAAAATCCGCATTGACAAAGTTTCCGTTGATTGCTTGTCGTGAAATAAGGTTGGATAGCGAGACGAAAATTGTAGAGATGCCAAATTTAAAGGCGGTTGGTATATTGCTTGCAAACAAACATTTAAGAAAATTGCCTAAATTAAAGTCTGCAGGTTCTGTTTCTCTTGAAGATTCTCCGATTAAAACTTTGTCAAAGCTTAAGGAAGCAGCAATATTTATAGCTCAAAATTCATCACTTAAAGAATTGCCGGCGCTTGAAAGAGCGGGGAAGCTTTGTATAGTTGATTGTCCTTTTGAAGATTTAAAAAATTTAGAATACGCACAAGAGCTTTTTATATGTTCTACGGATGAAAATAATAAAATAGATATTTCTCAATTGAATAAATTGGAAGAGGTTGAAAATCTTTTTGTAGCGAATTCAACTTTAAAGGCGCTTCCAAAGTTAAAAAAAGCAAATAAAATTGCATTATATAATTGTGAAATTAAAAGCGTAAAATCTTCTTTAAATGCTGAAGTTGAAATAAAAAATCATATTACAGATGAGCAGTTAAGTGAAAAATTTGATACTTTTACAGACTGGTACAACTCCGATATATTGCAGAATTCAATGGATTTGTTAGGAAATATTGTTAATCAAATTAAAGGATAGTCGAAAGTATTCATAAAAAATATATATGTTAAGAAATATTAAAAAAGTATATACTTTTGAAATACTCATTTTAAAAATGTTTTTATAAATATGTAAGTAGTTTTAAAACAGGTTTATAATGAGTCAAGTTCAGAACATATCAAAATATGACGAATCTAATATTCAGTCAAACGAAACAAATAAATTTTCAACTTGTGAAGAAATAGTTGAGCTTCTCGTAGCTCAGGGTTTGCCCGGAACTTTTTCACCTGTAAATTACATAAATAGAATTTCTAAAGCGTACGGTATAAATACAAAAGAAGCAAGAACTTGTTTGAAACTTGCAATCAGACAGCTTGAAGCAAGTAATACAGAAAAAAAAGATGATGCTTGCGAGCAATTATACGCTCAATCGGGATATTTTTATCCGAGCGAATATAAATGTTCAAATCCTAAAAAGGATGGTATGGATAGCTTATCTTCTCTCGGAAGTTATAATAAATTAATGTTCGGGTTAAGTAAATAAAATTTAACAATTGTTTTCTACAAGCACAACAGCCTGAGCAATAATTGATTTTTCACATCCTGCCGAGTCTTGTTTTTCGTTTGTTTTTGCTTTTATCGAAATTTGGTTTAATTCAAGATTTGTTGTTTTTGCGATTTTTTTTCTCATTTCATCAATATAAGGTGACAGCTTTGGTTTTTGACAAATTATATTGGTATCTATATTAATTATTTTATAACCTTCTTTTTTTAGCATTTCACATGTTTTTTTCAGTAAAGTTAAACTGTTTGCATTTTTATATTCACTGCTTGTGTCCGGAAAATGATACCCTATATCTCTCAAAGCGATAGAACCTAAAATGGCATCTATAATTGCATGAGTCAATACATCGGCATCTGAGTGTCCCAATAATCCGAGTTCATGAGGAATTTTAACTCCGCCTATGATTAAATCTCTATTTTGTGAAAGCTGGTGAATGTCATATCCTAAGCCTATTCGCATAATATAAATTCCTCTATATATTTTACCAATTCATTGCTATTTACGCTTTTGCAATGGTATTGAGCAATTTTTAAGAGCTCTTTGCTGTTGTTTCCTACTGAAATTTTTATGCCTGCATTTTTTAGCAAATCAACGTCATTATCTTGATCTCCCGAGGCTAAAACTTCGTCGTCATTTAAATTCCAATATTTTTTAAGAAAATTTAGAGCATTTCCCTTTGAAGCGCCTTTGTCTGTTATTTCAAGGTAACAATTTGAGCTTTGTACAATTGTTAAGATGTTTTTATATTTTTCTTTCAGTTCATTCTTGATTTTAGACATTATGTTATTGTCTTCAATAACACCAAGAATTTTTGGCACATCTTTAAGTTTTAAGGAATTGAAGCTTTCAACTCGGGTATATGTTGTTCCTCTTCCGTTGCAATATTCATCCATTATTCTTTTATTGTCGTCTTCTACATATAACGTGTCATTATTGTAGATATGTGTGTGAATTTTGTTTTTTCTTAAATATTCTATTATTTCAAATACAATGGAATCTTTAATGGGTGATTGCCATAAGATTTCGTCTTTTGTTCTTACGACAGCACCTTGATAACATACAATTGGCGTGTTGAGGTTAAATTTCTTTGCGGCAAATTCGGCACCCATAAACATTCTTCCTGTTGCTATAACAAGTTTAACATTTTTGTTTTTAACTTTTTCTATTACGGAGATCATTTCATTGGTGCAGCTTCCGTCATAGTTCATAAGAGTTCCGTCAATATCGCTTATCCAAAGTTTAATTTTTGTCACAACTTTACCTCAATTATGTTTTTTATTATACAATAAATATAAGATGTAATTAATATAGGAGCTTACAAAAGTAATGGCTGAAAAAATTGAAAGACAAAGACCTAAAGAACAGGATAAATTTGAAAGAAGACATAATTTTAATGCTGTTGAAGAAAATCTGACACCGGAACAGGCTTTAAAGGAAGCTTCCAGATGCTTGCATTGTAAAAATGCAAGGTGTAAATCCGGATGTCCGGTTAATATTGATATTCCTTCATTTATACAAGAAGTTAAAACAGGTGATTTAAAAGCTGCCGGTGATATCATAAGACAATCTTCCATGCTTCCTTCCGTTTGCGGCAGAGTTTGTCCGCAGGAAAAACAATGTGAAGGTAATTGTGTATTGGGTATCAAAGGGGATCCTGTTGCAATTGGTGCTCTTGAACGTTATGTTGGAGATAATACATCAGCAAGTCCGACTGAAATTGTACCTAACGGCAAAAAGGTTGCAATTGTTGGTTCCGGATGTGCCGGCATGACCGCAGCTGCCGATCTTAGAACAGCGGGTTTTGATGTTTCAATTTTTGAAGCTTTGCATGAGTTTGGCGGTGTATTAAGATATGGCATTCCGCCTTTTAGACTTCCGAGAAATGTCTTGGATAGAGAAATAGAATCTCTGAAGGCCATGGGAGTTAAATTTTATAAAAATGTTATTGTAGGCAAGTCTATTACATTGAAACAGCTCCAAGATGAAGGATATAGTGCTATATTTATATGCTCAGGCGCAGGACTTCCGAAAATGATGAATATTCCCGGAGAAAATTTAAATGGTGTATATAGTGCAAATGAATTTTTAACAAGAGTCAATTTGATGCATGCACAAAGTCCTGATACTCCGACTCCTTTAAAGGTAGGTAAAACAACGGCAATAATTGGCGGGGGAAATGTGGCTATGGATGCGGCAAGAACGGCTGTTCGCGTCGGATATGAAAAGGTCTATATATTTTACAGAAGAACCGAAAAAGAATTGCCTGCAAGATTGGAAGAAATTCGTCATGCTAAAGAAGAAGGAATTGAATTTAGGTTTCTTCATGCTCCGGTTGAAATATTTGGCGAAGACGGCTGGGTAAAATCAATGAAGTTTGAAATAATGGAATTGGGTGAACCTGATGCATCAGGTCGTCAAAGACCTGTCGGAACAGGTGAATTTGTTACGGTGCCTTTGGATAGCGTAGTTGTTTCGCTCGGAACAGGTCCAAATCCGATTATTCAACGTTCGGCAGAAAATGAAAAATTAAATTTAGAAACCGATAATAAAGGTTATATTGTTATTAATCAATCAGGTGAAACTTCGGTTAAAAGCATATATGCAGGTGGCGATGTTGCTCCGTTGGGTCCATCTACGGCAATTAATGCGATGGGTGCCGGAAAACGTGCGGCAAAAGCAATCATCGATGCTATACTTTAAAATTGGCATTTGAGTAATTATATATTAATAACAAAAGCGATATTAACAGCGGTCAAGTTGTCAATATATCGGTTTTGTACAAAAAATTACCTTCGATTTTATAAAAAAGATGAAAAATATTTTATTCAAAATTTAAGAATTTGACGATTTTGTAAACATATTCAATTTTGTTTTGTTCCAATTTGCCAAGATAAATATTTATTTCTTTGATAAGTTCTTTTTTATTTTTTATATGGTCGTTTGCAAATATTTTCTCAATGGTTACATTGAGAGCTTTTGATATTTTTTCTAATGTTTCGGCTTTTGGAAAGTAATGACCCAATTCAATCCCTGATAAATTTCTTGCTGAGATATCAATTTTCTGACAACAGTATGGCTTCTTTTCAGGTGTCAGTGATGCTGCTTCTAAATGTTTTAAATATATAAAAGAATCATCATTCGGAAAAAATGCGATGAAGGCTGTAACAGATTTTAAGTCTTTACCTAAAGCAAAAAAAGGAGGTGCAATTACCCTTATCGGCGTTGGCTTTGGAGTTCTTTTATCTGTTATAGCATCTGCAAGAAAGTTTTTTGAAAAAGATAAATTACTTGAGCAAAAATATGAATACAAACAAAAAATTCAAAATTTGGAATAAATTATAAAAGCCCTTATATAAGGGCTTTTGATTTGTATATATTATTATATATTTTTTCAATGGTAAAAATACTGTCTTTTGGTTTATTTTTATATATTGTATAAATTGCGGAATAAATAAGTAATAACATTGATAAGACAGCGCATATTGCAATAATTTTTTCTTTTTTGCTCATATTTACTCACCTTTTTGAATTGATTTTTTAAGCCATTCTTCTGCTCTTGCACCATATAAAATTTTTCCGTCTATTCTGATACCGTATCCGAAGGGGTCTTCACCTTTATTAATTCCGTCTATATCCATGCAGAAAATTTTATATATTGTAAGAGGTGTCATAGTGTATTCTTCGCAATTTTTAGCGTTTGTTCTTAATCTAAAAAGTCCTTTTGCCCCGCAACTACTTTCGCCGTTTTCAATAATTGCATCGTCAGATATGCTATTTTTATAATATGTAATGCCAAAGGAAATGCCGGGGGAAGTTTCGTAATATACAATGTCATCGGTTGTAACAATCCCCTCGCCTATAAGTGAAGCCGTTTTTTTACACATTTCATCGGGAGTTTTTTTAGCATCAAATATCCCATATTCATCCTTATCAACATTATCCCAATTAATATTGATAAATGAATATGTATAATTTTTATACTCTGAACACTCTACTTTTTTAGTTGAAATAATATCTGCAAATGTTTCGCAAAAATATGTATAATCTCCGTCATGGGTGCCGTCTAACAGTGCTCCGTTTGCTTTGGTTCCTAAATCCCCGTTTAAATAATACTGATCCGAATTAACAAGTTCTCTTATAACAGTCCCTAACGTATTATTACCTTTTTTAAATTTCATAACATTTTCATCAGGTGCGGAATTAATCGCAATAGGTAGTAGAATTGCAGTCAAAATTCCGATTATAGTTAAAACAATCATTATTTCAGCTAAGGTAAAAGCCAATCTTTTAGTAGTCATCTCGATATAATCTATAAGTTATAATATATAACTTATAACATTATTATATTTATAAGTCAATATTTATATACTTATAAGTATGGATAAAACAGCCTTATTAAAAAAATTTGGAAAAAATGTTAAAATCGAAAGAATTAAAAAAGATTTAACTCAAGAGCAGTTAGCGGAAATTATGAATGTGTCGCAAAATTACATAGCAAATATTGAACGAGGCAAGGCAAATATGTCTCTTGTGAAAATATATGAATTAGCAGGTTATTTAAATGTAAATATAGTTACATTGGTAACTTTTGAATAAAATTAGACCCTGTCATCACAGGGTCTAATTTATAATACTTATAATAAATTGAAAATATCTTGTTCTGTTTTTAGTAAAATATCCTCAATTCCTTCCTGAGTTTTACCCATGCCTTGTGCCATTTGCGGCCTGCCACCGCCGTTTCCTTTGAGAGTTTTGGCAATTTTTGAGACAATATTACCGGCAGAAATTTTATTAATTAAGTTGTCGCTGACTTTTGAGGTTATAAATACGGTTCCGTCTTTTTTCATTGAACACAATACTATTACACTCTCGCCAAGTTTATTTGACAACAATTCAATTCCAAGTTTAATTGCATTCGGCGCAAAATCTTCTATTTTTGTAATTAAAATTTTTGTGCCGGATTTTTCTTTTGCTTTGGACATAAATGTATTAAAACTGTCTTTAGCTTTTACTGCTTCCATATCACCGATTTTTGATGATAAATCTTTAACTTCTTGAGATAATTTATCTATTTTTTCTTGTATTTTGTCGGATGGAATTTTGTTATCATAAGACAATTTATCCAATTCGTCCGCTTTTAGTTCCAAAAGTTCAAAAGCAGCGTTTGAACAAGCTATTTCTATTCTTCTGACCCCCGCAGAACTTGCAGATTCGGATATAATTTTTGCTAATCTTAAATCTTTTGAATTATCTACATGGCATCCTGCGCACAATTCTTTGGACTGACACTTTCCTTCATAATCGTCAAAGCTTACCACTCTTACAGTTTCGCCATATTTTTCTCCAAATAGTGCCATAGCTCCTGATGCATTAGCTTCTTCCAATGACATTATTTTTGTTGTTCTTTTTAAGCCTTCATTTATCCAATTATTAATTATATTTTGAACTTTTTTGAGCTCTTCTTTTGTTAATGCTCTTTCAAATGTAAAGTCATAGCGTGTTCTGTTTTCTTCAACATAAGAACCCGCTTGGTGAACATCGTGTCCTAAAACTTTTTGCAAGGCAGCCTGTAAGAGATGAGCCAGAGAGTGATGTTTTGTTATTTCTAGCCTTCTTTGTTTGTCGATTTTTGTTTTAACTTTATCACCTTTTTTTAGCGCATTTTCGTTTACTATCGTCCTGTGCACGAATATATCTTGAACTTTAAACGTTTTAATTACTTCATAATTTTCATTTGAAATACTTATAGTACCGCTATCTCCTACTTGACCTCCGCATTCAGCGTAAAAAGGAGTTACATCAAGAATTATGTCAAATACGTCATTTTGAGCGATTTCAACATTTTTTCCGTTTTTATCAACTATTGCAATTATATTTGCTTCGCTTTCAAAATTGTCGTATCCTATGAAATTTGTTGCAGGGTTGTTTATGTAATTTAAATCGTCAGTGATAACAACTTTTTGCATAGCATTTCTTGCTCTTTGTTTTTGTTCGTCCATTGCGATTTTAAAACCGGATTCATCAACTTTTAGACCTTTTTCCTCAGCTATTTCTTTTGTCAATTCAAAAGGAAAGCCGTAAGTATCGTATAATTTAAAAGCCACTTCACCCGTTATAAGTCTTGAATTATCTTCTGTTGCTTTTTGAATACTTTGTTCTATTAGTTGATATCCTTTATCGAGAGTTAACTTAAATCTTTCTTCTTCTTTTAAAACAGTGTTTTTGATTTTGTCTTCGTTTTGTTTTAATTCGGGGTATTGAGCAGAATATTTCTCAATTACTGTTTCAATTATCGGTTTTAAGAACGGCAAATCAAGTCCTAAAAGATACCCATGGCGAAGAGCTCGTCTTAATATCATTCTTAAAACATAGCCTCTGCCTTCATTAGAGGGCATTATTCCGTCTGCTATCATAAATGAAACACATCGAGCGTGGTCAACTACTATTCTTAATGAAATATCGGTTTTTTCATTTTCTTTATATTTTTTGCCTGAAATTTCGCATACTTTATTTAAAATATGTTTTAATATATCTGTTTCAAAAGTTGATTCAACTCCTTGTGCCACCATTGCAATGCGCTCAAGTCCCATGCCGGTATCTACATTTTTTTTATCTAAAGGAGTTTGATTGCCTTCTTCATCTTGAAAAAGTTCGGTAAACACCATATTCCAAATTTCAACCCATCTGTCGCATTCGCAAGTTGAAATTGAACAATCGTCAGAACATTTTAGATGTTCACCTAAATCATAATGTATTTCGCTGCAAGGACCGCAAGAGCCGGTAGGTCCGGGCGGCCCCCAGAAGTTATCTTTTTTTCCTTTTCTTATTATTCTCTTAGGGTCTATATCTGTTGAATTTTTCCATATTTCATAAGCTTCATCGTCGGTTTCGAATATCGTAACCCATAAGCGGTCTTTATCAAGCCCTAAATATTCTTTGCTTGTAACAAATTCCCAAGCCCAAGGTATTACTTCTTTTTTGTAATAGTCACCCCAAGCAAAATTTCCGAGCATTTCAAAAAATGTGTGATGTCGGGGAGTTCTTCCGACATTTTCTATATCGGAATCTTTGCCGCCCGCCCTTGCGCATTTTTGACATGTTGTTGCTCTTGGCGGATTGTAGGGACATTTTTCTATACCTAAATAATACGGAACAAACTGTACCATGCCTGCACTGGTTAAAAGCAATGTGGGGTTATCCGGAATTAAACTCGAGCTTTTAACACGTGTAGAATTATGTTTTTTTTCAAAAAAACTTAAAAAACCTTCTCTTATTTCATCAACTGTTCTCATCATAATAATTTGATGTTAGCATAAAAAAAGAAAAAATAAAAAGAGCATCAAAATGCTCTTTAAAGAATTGCAATGTTAAAAAGTTAAATTGAGATATTCAAGTTAAATCTCCCTCCGATACAATTACACCAGAACGGAAACAGATGATTGCATCCGGGATGTCTTGCCCACCAAATGTGATGATGCATTGGCAATACCGGATGATAAGCAGGCGGCGGAGCAGGATGATGCATTGGCGGAGCCGGTCTGTGCATGGGTGGTGCTTTATGCATGTCTTTCGGAGCATAATGATGCGGCTTTGCAAGCGTGTAATTTCCTGTTATTAAAAGACATAATGTTGCTATAACTATGTTTTTTTTCATATCCCGACCCTCTTTGATAACTTTGAATAATGTTTAAATTCTATCGAATAATTTTAAATTTTTAGTATTAGATATTTAAATATCTATTACGTGGAGCGTAATTTGCCGTATCAATAACAGCAAAAGCAAATTGTTTAACTGAGAATAAGCTAAAAAATAATATTAATAAATTCTTTTTCATTTTACCCTCCTAGTAATTTATTTTTGCAGCCGCTCTTGCGTTTTCTTCACTTATTCTTTTTTCTCGTAAGGTTTGTCTTTTCCATTGCGGAGGAAGATATCTTGCGCCTCTTGTTGACATCATAAAATATCCGTTTGTGCATAAAGACGCATTTCTAGTACACATTATATTTGAGCCTTGGTTAGAAGGAGCTTGTGTAACATTATTAATTACATATACATTTGTTGTATTTGCAAAACATTTGCTGCCTGCGATTATAAGTCCTATTGTTAATATGCTTAATAATGTTAGTTTTTTCATTTTGTTCCACCTTCCGATTTATAAAACGAGTATGAAAATAAAAATGTTCATTTTTTTTGTTAAAATTAATATTTCTTTACATAATGCAATGTCAAATTGCTTGATTATTTTTTTTGATATTGTATTATTAAATGGCAATGAATTTGCGGAAGTAATTCAGTGGTAGAATGCTTCCTTGCCAAGGAAGATGTCGCGGGTTCGAGTCCCGTCTTCCGCTCCATTAGAAGAGGGTTTAAGCCCTCTTTTTGCATATTTATAAGGATTTTGTTATGAAGATAAGCAACATTAATTTTTTAAATTTTAAAGGTCTATACTATGTTCAAGCTCGAAAGGACATGTTTAAAAAACCAAATCAACCTCTTGAATGTGAAAGTGAATTTCGCGATATGATTGATTTTGCGAGCAATATGTACGGTTCAAAACCAAAAGAATTTACTGTTTATCTTGAAAGTCCGGGGCATGAGATGGCATTGAGAGCATTGAAAAAAACAACTTTTTCTAATTGTTTGGTACCTTGGTTGAATAAAAATGCTAAAACAAGAATATTTGAAGGCTTAAAAGATGGTTACTATTCATTTTTTGTGGCAACAGATAAAGATGCTGATGAATTTAGTGTTTTTTATGAGAAAAAATCCTTAATTAAAGCGGTAAGAAATTTTAGTAAAATTGTAAATGCTGCAAATATCTATCAAGAAACGGATAAAGAACTTGATGTGTTACAACAATTTGCGAGATTGTTAGATGAAGAAGATGAAAGTTTTTTTGAAGATTTAAAGGGTAGAAGAAAATTATTGGTTAAAGCTGACAGCCCTGATGAACTTGTTTGTAAATTAAGTCTTAATGTTGTCGGTTAGTAAACTTCAACTTCGTATATGTTTTGCGGCTTTAATTTGGCATGTCCGCCTCTTATGGGGATAAATACATAACCCATTCCAAAAAACATTGATAAGGTGTGGATTGTTGGATATACCCAAAGAGAGCGATTTGCACCTCTTGTTGTAAATTCGCCTTCAAGTTTCGTATTGTCTTCTAATGTAAAATTGCCTATTACTAAATCGGAAGGAAGTCCATATATTCCGTTGGGATTTATATTTTCAACTCTTGCTTTTAGCCGAGTTCCTTTTTTAAATATTTTATTTTTATATGTAAAATCTTGAACAAGAATTAAGTTAATATATTTGCCTTCTTGCAAGTTAAATCTTGTTGAGTAGTATTTTACGGGAGAAAATTTTAAAATTGAAGGTTCTATATAGCCTGCATTTTCTTTATTATTCTTTTGATTTTGTTTTTGAATTTTTAAATTTTTTGGTAAAGTTTGCTCAACAAATTCATCTTTTATTGTGTTTTGTTTTTGTAATTTGATTTTAAGATTTTTATTTAATGAGTTTTGCGCAAAATTATCTTTTATTGGTTCATATTGTTGTTTTGAAATTGTTAAATTTTTATCTAAATATTTTAATAAAAAATCTTCAACTCCATAAGTTGCGCTTAATCCCAAAAAATTGAAAAGTATAAATAATGTAATAAATTTTTTCATTTACAGATACTTTACTTTTTTATTTGAATTATTTTTAATTTTTTCTTCGAGTCTTTTTCGGTTTTCTTGTGAGGTTATTAAGAAATTTTGATAGACCGGATCATTTTGATATTCGTTTTGAACTAAGTATTCGGGATATTTTGTATAAATATATTCATATATTGTGGCGAGTCTTCTTGATGTTAAAGGGTGGGATAGAAATATATCATATCTGTATTCGGGAGCAATTCTGTTTAATGCAGTTATGAGAGCTATCGGATTATAATTAGCTTTTACCATATAATCCACAGCTCTTTTATCTGCTTTATATTCATAATTTTTGGAGTTTAAAAAATTAAAAAATGAAAAAGTTCCTTTGAAAATACCTTGCCTGAAATCTACTGCATGTGAAATTTCATGAGCTAAAATTCCGGCTATTTCATTTTCATCTTTTGCATATTTAACAACAGAATCATAAACTGCTATTACGCCATCACTGTAGTATGTGCTTGCGTTTGGAAGTTTTGTATTGTCGATTACAAAAAAGGTTACTTTGCAAGGTATTCTGTTTGAGTTTAAAAGATTATATCCAATTTCGCTGATAATTTTTTCATTATATCCCGCTTTTTTGACTTCAACCGTTATTGCAAAGGCAGGAAGAGAAAAAATCATTAATAAAAATGCAAAAATAATTTTCTTCATGCGCAACTATTCCCTTAATTCCTATTAGAATGTTACATGAAAATATAAATAGTTGGCAATATATTTAGAAATGTAAAAATTTAAGCCTCCTTTTGGAGGCTTAAATTTAGTTTAATTTTGTACATCTTCCGTATTTATAAAATATTTTAGCAGATTCCCATTGTGTTCTTGAGACATCTCTGTCGCATAAAACGTAAGTTCCCGAATCCAGAACTTTTACTTTGCAAAATCTTTGTTTTTCAACTTTACAGTTATATGTGTCGCCATAGCCGTCGGCATTAAAAAATTGTTCTTTTAATTGTTTATATTCGTCGTCTTTTAAAACATCTTTTTTTGTTTGCGACTTTGCACTTACTGCGACAGTTGTAACAAGAGAGAATAACATAAATAACGCTAAAATCTTTTTCATTTTTTTCTCCTAAATTTTATCAAAACCTGTATATTTTCTTAAAACTTCAGGTATTATAATGTGACCGTCTTTTGTTTGAAAATTTTCGCAAATTGCAGCCAATGTTCTTCCCACAGCAAGCCCTGAACCGTTTAAAGTATGAACAAATTCAACAGTTCCGTTTTTTCTCCTGAAGCGAATATTTGCTCGTCTTGCTTGATAATCACCAAAGTTTGAACAAGACGATATTTCTTTGTATGAATTATATGATGGCATCCATACTTCTAAATCATAACATTTTTTTGCGCTAAATCCAATATCACCCGTAGATAAACACACTCTTCGATAAGGAAGCTTTAATAATTCAAGAACGTTTTCTGCATCTTTTGTTAATTTTTCGTGCTCTTCCTCAGAATTTTCAGGTTTTGTCAGTTTCACAAGTTCAACTTTGTTGAATTGATGTTGTCGAATTAATCCTCTTGTGTCCTTTCCTGCGGAGCCTGCTTCTCTTCTGAAGCAAGGTGTGTAGGCTGTCATATATTTCGGTAAATCATCTTCATTTAATATTTCATCTTGGTAGATATTTGTAACGGGGACTTCTGCTGTCGGAATTAAATATAAATCTTCGTCAACACATTTAAACATGTCTTCTTTGAATTTTGGAAGTTGTCCTGTTCCGGTCATGGTTTTTGTATTTGCCATAACGGGAGGTAAGATTTCTTCATAACCTCTTGTAAGAGTATGAGTATCCAAAAAGAAATTTATTATAGCTCTTTCTAATTTAGCACCTAAATTTCTGTATAGAGTAAATCTTGTGTGAGCAAGTTTTACTCCTCTTTCAAAATCTAACATTCCAAGCTCGGGGCATAAATCCCAGTGAGCTTTTGCTTCGAAGTCAAATTTTGTAGGCTCGCCCCATTTTTTTATTTCAATATTTGCGCTATCATCTTCTCCGATTGGTATTGTTGGGTCCGGTGTGTTTGGAATATAGAGAAGAGCTTCTTTTTGTTTTAGGTCGAGTTCGTTTAATTTTTCTTCGAGCTTTTTGGCTTCTTCTCCTAAAGTTCTTATTTCCGCTTGAATTTGAGTTGTATCTATACCGTCTTTTTTCATTAAGCCGATTTTATTTGATTCAGCTTTTCTTTTTGCTCTTAAATTATCCAGTTCGAATTGGACTTTTCTTCTTTCTTCGTCTATTTTTATAACTTCATCAACAGATAAATTCGGATTTCTTCTTTTTAGCAATTCATTAATTTTTTCCGGATTTTCTCTGATTAATTTGATGTCAAGCATTTTCTTTATTCCTTATTTTTTCCAAGTATGATTTTAATTCTTTTATTTGTCTTGGTTTAATCGGTTTTATTTGTCCTTTTTTTAAACCGGTTAATTCAATATTTGCATGTCTTATACGTTTTAAATTTATCACATTATGACCTAAAAATTCAAACATTTTTCTTATTTGTCGGTTTAGACCCTGATATAAAATTATTTCAAAAAGAGTGTTTTCTTTATTTTCTTCAATAATTGTCCAGTCGCAGTATGCTATTTTGCCTTTTTCTATTTCAATTCCTTCCGTTAATTTTTTTAATTGTTCTTCGGTTAATTTTCCTTTTACCCTTACAATATATGTTTTTGCAACTTTAATGGAAGGATGGGTAAGTTCATAAGCTAAATTTCCGTCATTTGTAAGAATAATTAGCCCTGAAGAATCTTTATCCAGTCTGCCCACCGGGTTGAGGTGTTGAAATTCTTTATCTAAAAGGTCGTATATTGTTTTTCTGCCTTTTTCGTCTGATTTTGTTGTTATATATCCTGCAGGTTTATAGAATTTATAATATTCGAGTTTATCCGAGCGAATAATTTTATCATCCAGAGTGACTTTGTCTTTTGTTCTTATTTCAAATCCCAGCATAGTTACGATTTTGCCGTTAACTTTGACTCGTCCTTGTTGGATATATTCGTCTGCTTTTCTTCTTGAGCATAAACCGCTTTGAGCAATATATTTATTAATTCTCATAAAGAAATTGTAACATAAATCGGGCATTTATTAGCAATTAATTTAAGTTGATTTTTTTTTATTTATTTATGAAAATTTCTTATTTTAATAACCTAATTTTAAATAACGGATATGGTGCAAATACTGTACAAAAAAAGTTATATAGTCCCATACAAAAAGATATTTGCGATATAAAATTTAAAGGATTGCACAAAAATGACTTTAGCGGGCTTGATTTAATGATTGTTGAATTATTTAAAGCGCCGATTGAAAAGTTTATAAATAAAAACGATTTTAACCTTTGGGCAGAAAATAAAATTCAAGAAATTCTAAATCAGCAATTTAAAGCAAGAACGCCTGAAGCAACAGCTCAAAGAAAAGCAACCGTTCAAGACTGGTATTCTTATTTATCGGATAAAAACGGTGCGTATTTTGAAAATAAGCCGTTACAATTTTTAATTTTATCAAGCATAACAAGCGGACTAAAAGAAAATAACGATAAAACACCACCTGTTTTAAACGGCGGCGCTTTGGCAAACACTATTAAATGTATGGAAGAAAAATTATCTGAAAATCCAAAAGAAAAGTTGAGTTTCTTAAAGATTTATAACTCTAAACTACAAGAAATATATGCTTCAATTGATTATGAAAGCCGCACATCAAAAGGAGTTTGGGTTGCAATTCCTTCTTGTGAACACGACAAAGAAAACTTCGGTTCAAATGTTGAAAAATTAAAAGCACTGAGCCATCCAAACTGGTGCACTGCATCAACTCAAGCAGAACCATATTTAGAGAAAGGTGATTTTCACATATATATAGCAGACGGAAAACCAAAAGTCGGAATTCGTATGGTAGGCGATAAAATAGCGGAAATACAAGGACAGAGAAATAATTCTCAAATCCCGCTTTTATATAGCGAAGAAATAAGAAAATACACCCAAAAAAACAATATAGAAGGCTTAGAAGAAAATATTCAAACGGCAGTAGAAAAAGCTAAAAAATATGCCCCACTTAAAGAAGAATTAAAGCAATTAAAAGAAAGAAAAGATTATCTTGCTATCTTTAATCATCCCGAATTTAATTGCGAAGCTCAAATGCTCGATAGCGGCTATTTAAAAATTAAAAGATTTATTTCACATGATTTAGAATATTTCGGAATAAATCCAAATGAGCTTATGGATGCGGTTGAAATTGTTGACGGCGACTTTGATTTAGATGCAACAAATATTACAAGATTTAAAAATTTAAAAGTTGTCAACGGCAACTTGGACTTATCTAATTCCTTAATGGAAACCACAGGTTCTCTTGAAAGAGTAAGAGGCGAATTAAAATTGGATTCTACAAAAACAGAAATAGGTGATAATTTAGTTGACGTTGAAAAAGGCATTTATGATACAAGTGAACCTTACGGAACAAATAACTATCTAAATGCAATAGTATTATTAAATAAAATATCAAATGCAAAAAGTAAAAAGAAGATTTTAGAAGCATTAGGAATTAAAGCAAAAGAACTTGAGGACGGTACTTTAAAAATTGCATCATATAATCCAAGTGAACTAGAAAATTTTATACTTTTAAGAAGCTATACAGAAGATCCTTTTAGTGCAATGGGAATAGATGAAGAAGATTTACTTGACGGAGTAAGCATAATAGTTGGCGATTTAAATCTTCAAGATACAAATATCACAACCGTAAAAACAGTTAAAAAAGTTGGCGGAGATGTCATTTTAGGAAATTCTAATCTAAAATCATTAGGAAGTATTAAAGGGGTAAGAGGCAATATTTATGCCCATGATTCAAAGTTAAAAAGTCTTGGAAATTTAATAATTGTAGGAGGAGATGCCGATTTTTCAAATACCAATATAACAAGCACAAGATACCTTAAAAAAGTCGGTGGAAATTTAAATTTAAAAAATACCAATGTTAAAAAAATAAATTATCTTACAGGTGAAAATTTAGGTGGAAAATTGTATATAGATCCATATTTATTCCCAATGTTAGACGAAACATTATATCAACTCGGACTTGAAGATAAAACAATTATTGAATAAATCAAGGCAATTTTTTAGTGCAAAATGTTTTTATTAAACTAAGAGGATTTTGTAATGGAAAAATTTTTTAAATTTTTGTTTAAAAAAAATAAACTTATAATTAAAAAAACAATTTTATCGGGAAAATGCGCAGGGAGAAAATTTGTTGCCGTGAACGGTGCAACTTTAACTATTGATAATAAAATGACCGATAAAAAAACTTTAAATGAAGAAAAAATTCAAAATATAGTTGAAAAATGTTTAAAGAATCCAAAATTATTTTTTGAGTATATTAAAGGAGCAAAGACTCCGGTCTATAAAATTAAATATGCGGATAAAATTTTGTTTTTAATTAAAGAACAGGAAGGTTTTATACTTCCTCAAAAAGGCATCAAAGCTCTTTATTTGAATATTATTTTAAATAAAAATATATCTTTTGAAACTTCTGAAATGTTTGTTTTAAGAAGTTTTGACGTAAATCCGTATGCTATAGCTTATCAATTTTATAATTGGTATAGTTATAAAATGAAACTTGAAGGTTTTGAACATAAGACACAAAAGAAATTCAAGAATGTTTTTGAGATTTGCGAAACAAATAAAATTGATGATTTGACTTTTGAAGAAATATTGGAGTTAAAAAGCGCAATAAAACGTGATATTGAAGCGATTGATTTTGTGAAAAAACTTGCAATTAAAAATTCAATGGCAAAAAAGAATTTGGAGAAAATAAAACAAAAACAAACAGTTAATATATAAAATTGTATGGGGGAAATTAAAAGGGATATTTTTTATATCCCTTTTAATTGTTTTCTATGTTTTTTAATGTTTTTGATAAGTTTTTAACCTTTGTTTTAATTTCGTTTTTACTTATTGTTTCTTTTAATAGAATTTCTTCCAATGTTTTATTTATAGCTTCATTAATTGTTTTTTTGTTTTTATTCGGAAATTCTCGGTCATTTAAGTTGTTGAGTTGTATTGCGCTTATGCATCTTGATTTATCAACCAAATCATCAGAGCAATTTTTAAAATATTCGTTTTCAAGAGCATATTTGTTTGCAGGCAAAACGTTTGTTAATTTTGCCAGTTGTAGCTGGTTTTTCTCATTGGTTAACAGAAGTGCAAAATCAACGGCTGCTTCTATATTTTTTGATTTTTTAGGTATGATTAAGTTCATTAAAGATATGTCATATTTTTTATTTTCGCCGACTAATTGTTTGCTTATATCTGATTGAGAGTATACATCGTATGCATTTTGTTTAATCATATCTATAAAGTTTGAACCTGCAACTATTATAAGTGCCTGATTAGACATGTATTTTTCTATAACTTCTCTGTGGTTAATTGTGAGTATATCTTTTGGTAAAAGATTATTTTTGTACATATTATTAAATTCGGAATATATATTAATTGCAGAGTCGATTTCATTTTCGGTTTTTAGAGTATCAATGTTGTATTTGTTTAAAATCTTGGCTAATGTGTCTCCTTCATTCAAAGAGGCAGCAAAAGGGGCAACATTAGAACATGTTTTAAGTTTGTCTGAAATTTCAAATAATTCATTATAGGAAGTTATAAATTCTTTTTTGGAGCATTTTTCAAATATTTTTTTGTTATATATTGTGACAGGACTTGTTGCATAAAAAGGCAGGGCATAAATATTGCCGTTGTATTTAAGTTTGCTTGTTAGACTCGGATAAAATTGTTCAACATCTTTTTCTTTAAATGTATATAGAGCGTTTCTTTGAGCCAAAATTATTGAAAAATCAGGGTTTAGATTAATAAGGTCCGGAGGTGTAGATGATAATATTGAAGCCAAGGTTCTTTTTTGAGCTTCTTGAATGGGTATGTCGACCCAAATAACCTTATAATCCGGATGTGTATTTTCAAATTCTTTTATAATTTTATTTATTTCTTTTTCGTAAATTGGTTTAAGTTGAATTGACCAAAAGGAAAGTTTTTTTTGGTTGTCAAATTTATCGGAATGTATTTTGTATAGAATTATTCCCGCTGATAAAATTATTAATATTATGCAAAAAAATATTTTTTTCATGTTGTGTTAAAATTATACAATGAATTTGTTTGATTCGCTAGAAAATAATAATAAGCAAATTCCTTTAGCGGAATTAATGCGTCCGAATACTTTGGATGATTTTTTGGGACAGAGCAATGTAATAAGTTCCGATTCGCCTTTTTGTAAACTTTTAAAGGCAAAAAGATTGTTTTCTTTTATATTATGGGGTCCGCCCGGTTGCGGAAAAACTACATTAGCAAGACTTTGCGCCAAGTATCATAATGCAAAATTTATCGAGCTTTCTGCTGTTAATTCCGGTGTTAAGGATATAAAGGAAACTGCACAGAATGCGAAATTAAATTTAAGAGAAGGATATAAGACAATTGTTTTTATTGATGAAATTCATCGTTTTTCAAAAACTCAACAGGATGCTCTTTTGCCTTATGTCGAAACGGGATTGTTTTATTTTATAGGCTCTACAACCGAGAATCCTTCTTTTCATACTGTTCCTGCTTTAATTTCAAGAGCTCAAGTTATAATGCTTAATAAAATTGATAACGATTCTATTAAAAAAATTATTTTAAAAGGTTTTAGCTATTTATGTGAAAATTACGGAAATAAAGTTTTATCGGACGATGCGCTAAATTGTATAGTAGAATTGTCAAACGGGGATGCGAGGTATTCTCTAAATGCAATTGAAAATTCTTATTTTGCTTCTGACGATACGGTTGAAAAATCTATAGTTGAAGAATTACTTCAAAAATCAAGTGTAAGATATTCAATTGATTCTCATTATGATTATGCAAGTGCATTTCAAAAGAGTTTGAGGGGTTCGGACGCTAATGCTGCGATATATTATCTTGCAAAAATGCTGCTTGCAGGAGAAGACCCCAGATTTATAGCACGAAGGTTAATCGTTGTTGCTTCAGAAGATGTCGGTAATGCTGATTTTAGAGCTCTTTTAATCGCTGAAGCCGCTTTAAGAGCGGTAGAGCATCTTGGCATGCCTGAGGCCAGAATAACATTAGCTCAAGCCGTTGAATTTGTTGCAAAAGCTAAAAAATCGAATAGGGCAATTGTCGCTATAGATAGCGCTATTGCAGATATAAAAGCCGGATTAGATTTTTTACCTCCAAAGCATTTAAGAGACGCTCATTATAAAGATGCAAAAAAATATGGCTTTGGAAATGATTATGTATATACTCACGATAATCCGGAATTTCAGCAACAATTTATGCCGGATGAAATAAAAGATAAGAAATATTTTGATAATTAAACATTTGCGCTATTGCAAAAAGTATTTTTTTTATATAGAATGGTCTGGTAATAAATGTGTTGTTTATGTAAACATTTGTAAATAAAGTTGGGGATATTTTAGCAAAAAAAATCTTGTTTTAACTTTATACAGGTGTGATAACTTAAGTCAGGAGCAAATGCCATGCAAGTAAACGCAGTTAAACCTATTAATTTCAGAAGTAATGAAATAATATATCTTCCGGCTCCATCGTCAGATGAAGAAAGGTCAGCAGGATTAAATAGAAGACCTTCTGAGTTTCATTCGGAAGAAGAAGCATTGAGTAAAATGCACAAAGAAGATAAATTAAGAGAATATATTGATACAGTCAGAAGAGCTGACAATAATGTAAGATTTGCTACGGTTGCAACCAGTGCATTGCTTTTTATAGGTGCAATAACTAAGGGAAATAAGATTGCAAAACCTATAATGAATACAGTTTTGATTGCAGGACGAACTGTTGCAAATGGTGTTGTAGGTGCTGCAGGTAAATTAATCAAAAAAATTAATGTTGAAAGCGTAAAAGGAAAAATTGCTGCAAAAGTTGAAAATTTGATTAATGGAGCTCCTAATGAAAAAATGCTTAGCGGTATTTCTAATTTTGTAGATGGTGTATTTACAAAAGGCAGCGGCGATATTTCAAACGGTGCTAAGGTTGTTGGTATAATGAAAAAACTTGGAATTCAAAATTTCACTGATCTTGTAAGAAATATAGCAGTCGGCGGAATTGCTGTAGGCGTTGCTGATAAAGCTGCTGATAAAGTTGAAGGTGTTTTGGACGAAAAGGAAATTAAAAGAGCAAAAGACAAGCTTATCAATGACGGAATAAATACTGCTGTTGAATTGGTCGGTAGCGTTCTGTAGTTTATTTATATAAGGTGATAATATGCAAGTTACAAATTTTTCATCACGAGTAGTTGACGGCTTGAATGAAATAGGCACAAGAATTTCGAAAGGTGCTTCAAAAGCTCGTAGCTTTGTAGTAGAAAAAACTGATTCGTTTGTAAAAAGTTCTGTAGTTCAGGAAGTAAAAAAGAAGACAAATAAAGAAACGTATATTGGTTTGGCTGCTGTGGTTGCAGCAATAGTGCTTGCTATAAAATGTATAAAAGGCGTAGTAAGCAAAGTTTCTGAAGTTAAAAAATAGTTAAATATAAAATAATTTTACCGCCTGTTTATCAGGCGGTTTTTTAGTGCAATTAATCAGACGGATAGAAGATAAGCTAATTTTATTTTTTTTAAATAGAGCATATAAATTTAAATGAATTAAATTTTTTGAGGATCTATAAATTGAAAAAAATAATTGCTTTTATTTTAATGATTAATTTTGTTTTTTGTGGCAGCGGAACGGTTTTTGGAGAAGAATTAACAAAAAATATACAAAAATATCCAAGTTATGGCGATATTTATTTAAATGAAGATAAATATGAAAATTTTAACAGAAAAGTTTTTAATTTTAATTTAAAAATGAATAAGATATTTTTAAGAAAAGTTCATGTTGTGTGGGCATCAATTTTTCCTAATTTTGTGATTGATTCTTTAAATAATATGTATTCTAATATTGAATACCCGAAGAGGCTTGTCAGTTCTCTTTTGCAGAGAGATTTTGATGCGGTTAAAAATGAAACCAAGAGATTTTTAATCAATACTACCATTGGTGCTGCAGGGCTTATTGACGTAGCTTATAAAATTTTTCATCTTGAGATGTATAACGAAGATATGGAGCAAGCGCTTGCAAAATGTAAGATGAAGTGCGGTAATTTTATTGTTTTGCCTTTTATTTCTTCAACAACAACAAGGGATGTTACGGGAAGACTGCTTGATTTTGCTCTTAATCCTACAACATATATTGCAACTCCAATAGCTGCTGCAATTAAGATGGGATTATTAATTAACAGAACTGCACATATTCAGCCTATGGTAAAGATGGTTGAATCAAACTTCGCGGATCCTTATGATATTGCAAGAAAATTTTTTGGTGTGGAAAAATATATTAAGCTTTCAAATTATGACAGAAAGAATGTGCTTGAAAATTTAGAAAATAATGATTCGGATGAATTGGATTTGGTGGATAATCAAAAAAATGAAGAAGTGTTGCAGGTTAAAGGTTCTTTAAAAGAAAGTCCTAATTTAATAATTGGTGATTATTATGCTAAAGAACTTACTGCGGACATTTTTTTATCGGATTATAATCCTCAAAATCCAATATTAGATTCAATGCGAACAGCTTTTTTAGATGTAAGGAATATAAATAAATCTGCTTGGCAGGAAGTTTCTTTGTGGAACAGAAGTTTTGATAAAAAAATTAAAACAGATGCTGTTGAAATATCTAAAGACAGGCCAAAATATTCTTTTAGATATATTTTGCAAAAAGACAAGACTTCTCCCCTTGTTATACTTTTTCCTTCGGTTGGCGAGGGTGTAAATAATAATCACAGTACAATTTTAGCTAAAATTTTTTATGATGAAGGTTATAGCGTTTTAATTTTGGGAAGTCATTTTCAGTGGGAATTTTTAAAAAGTATAGATAAAGGCTATAAAATAGGAATTATAAAAAATGACGTAAAATATATAGAAATTTTAATAAATAATGCAATTGCTTATTTGTCGAAAAAATATGATAGGGTTTTTCTTGAAAGAACGGCTCTTGGAACTTCGCTCGGGGCGTATGCGGTTTTATTTTTAGCAAATGAACAGTATCAAAACGGCGCTAATAATATAGATAAGTTTATTGCGGTTTGTCCGCCGTTTGAACTCACTTATGCTATAGAACAAATAGATAAAATTATAGCTTCTTGGAAAAATTGTCCGGATAATCTTAAGGAGAAAGTTGCAATAACAACGGCAAAAGTTATGAGGGCATATAGCGAAGCAAAAGAAAGCGGAAGGAAAATTGAGACTCTTCCATTTAGCACTTATGAAGGAAAATTAATCAGTGCTTTTGTTTTTCATCAAAAATTGTCTGATTTAACTTATGAAACCGAAAAAGAAAGTAATCCGAATTTTAGCAGCAAAGAATTCTATAATTTAATTTATAATTCAGATTTTAGTGATTATATAAAAAAATATCTTTTGGTCGATTGTTCTTATGATGAATTAAAAATATTAAGCAGTTTAAATTCAATTTCGAGTTATTTGATAAATTCCGATAATTATAGAATTTTTCATAGTTTGGATGATTATTTGATAAATAAAAAGCAGCTTTCATTATTAAAGAACTATTGCGATAATAAATTGACTCTTTTTAGCAACGGTGCCCATTTGGGCTTTTTATACAGAGATGAATTTATTAATGAATTAAAGAAAGAAATTAAGATTAATAAAAAATAAAAATGGGCAGTACTGGACTCGAACCAGCGACCCCCACAATGTCAATGTGATGCGCTACCAGCTGCGCTAACCGCCCATTTATGGTTAATTAGATGATATATGAAAAAAAATATTATTGCAAGTAAATGAATTAATTGTATAAAAGTGGTGCTTTTTTATATTTTTGTGTTATTGTTAGTATACAAAGAGGTGTTGATAAATTTTTTAGGTGTTTATAAGCATTGTTTTTGTTTATATTTATTTAAAGACCGTTCTTGCCGATTTGTAATAATACTAGACTGAAATTAAGAAGGAGCGTAAGATGAAAATTTTTCCAATTAGCATGCTTGGTACCGTTAGCAAAAATGTGGTTTTTAGAAATAAAAATATTAATGGAGTTGACGATAGCTTAAAAAAAAGAGAAGAGTTACTTGATTTATTTACCCGCACAAATGTAGAAACCGTGGATGCTGATGAAGAAGATAGAACTTATGATTTTAATATACCGGCAGGTGTTACAAAAGAAGATATTAAAATTATAGAACAAGAAGTCGACGGATTTTTATCGGAAAGCAGGTTTACTGATCTTTATAAAAATATTATGAGAGATTCTTTAATTGAATTGTGTGCATCGGTAACAAATTCGCTTAGAGCTCATGAGAGAAATTGTATTGTTGCGCAATTAAAAGGTAAATCTTCTGATGTGTATATAAGATCTTTGAGAGATGACAGTAGTGATAAATAATTTAAAGAAAATTATAATAAAAAAGCAAGGTCTAAAAACCTTGCTTTTTTAAATTTTTAAATGGTGGGCCATCCTGGACTCGAACCAGGGACCTCACCCTTATCAGGGGTGCGCTCTAGCCACCTGAGCTAATAGCCCTCATCTTGCACAATAGGCTGATTTCAACCTTTTGCAGTTTCTAAGTTATCATAAATAAAATTTAAAATCAACTACATTTTTTCAACAGCCTCAACGCCTATTAAATCAAGCATTGTTGCCATAATTATTCTGAAACAGTTCACCAAAGAAAGTTTCATCAAACTGTCTTTTTTATCTTCCGAAAGCACTCTTGTGTAGTTGTAGAAGTGATGAAAAGAATTTGCAAGTTCCGTTAAATACTTGCATAACATATATGGTGCCCTGTATTTAACTGCATTAAAAAGTAATGCTTTGCCTTCTTCTAATTTTAAAATTAACGATTTTACAGCTTGATAAGATTCATCGGATATGTTTTTAAATAAGTCGTCAATGTTTGGATTGTTATAGAATTCTTTTATTTCATTTTCAGTTAAAAATGCTTCCAATTCAGTTTTATTATCGACATCTAATCTTTTTTCAACAGCTTTTCTTAAAATTGAACAAGCTCTTGCATGTGCATATTGTACGTAGAATACAGGGTTTTTGTCACTTTGTGATTTTGCTAAATCTATATCAAAGTCAATTGTTGTATCAGACGAGCGCATAATCATCCAAAATCTTGTAGCATCAACTCCGACTTCATCAACTAAATCTTCAAGCGTTACCATTTTTTTTCGTTTACCCATTCTTTGTTGTTCGCCGTCTTGAATTAGATTTACGAGTTGACCTAATATAACTTCAAGTTTATTGCTATCATATCCTAAAGCTTCTATTGCCGCTTTCATTCTTGGAATATAACCATGGTGGTCTGCGCCCCAAATGTTAATTAACAGGTCAAAACCTCTGTCGAGTTTGTTTTTATGATATGCAATATCTGCGGTAAGATATGTATTTTTGCCGTCTGTTTTAATGAGAACTCTGTCTTGATCATCTCCGTAGTCAGAGCTTTTGAACCACACAGCACCATCTTTTTCATATATTTTTCCCGCTTTTTTAAGTGCATTTAAAGCTTTTTCCACTTCTTTATCTTTATATAATGTTAATTCCGAAAAGAAAAGATCAAAATTTGTTCTAAATTTTTTTAAAAGTTCTTTTTGTAAACTCAGCATGTCTTGTTTTGCAAAATCAGAATAAGAAAGACCTTTGTTATCTGCAATATATCTTTTTGCGCAATCAATTAAATATTCTCCCGGATAAAGTCCTTCTTCAAGTTCTATATTTTCGCCTTTTAGTTGACGGACTCTTATCTCCAGAGATTTACCGAGTTTGTTAATCTGATTTCCTGCATCATTTATATAAAATTCTTGAAATACTTCGTAGTTACAGTATTTCATTATATTGGCTAATGCTGAACCTAAAGCAGCCCAACGCCCGTGTCCGATATGAAAAGGACCTGTGGGATTAGCACTGACGTATTCTATATTTACTTTTTGTCCTTTTCCAATATCGCTCTTTAAATAATTTTCTTTTTTTTCAAGTATTTCAATAATAATTTTGTTTAAAAATTCTTTTTCTATTTTAAAATTTATAAATCCTGCAACCGTATTGATTGAAAAATTTTCAGGAGTAATGTATTTTGCTATTGTTTTTGCAATTATTGGCGGAGGCATTTTTGCTTGTTTTGCAAGAGCAGAAACATTAATTGCAAAATCTCCGAAATCTTTGTTTTTGGGTGCTTCGCAAGTTAATTCAAAATCAAGCTCTTTTGCTTCATTTAATTTGGATTCTTTAATTGCTTTATAAATAGCATTTTTAGTAGTTTCAATAAAATAATTTTTTAACATAGCGAATTAATTCTAATACAAAAATTGTAAAAAGTGAAGAAATGTAAAAAAATATTTATAATTTTCAAATCTATTGTCAATCTTGACATTTGAGCGGTTTTGGATATAATGGATAATGCGCCGAAATAGAGAACAACATTATGTCAAAAATAAACGGATTAAATTTCAACATAGTGAATAACGGCATGAACTTGTACACAAAGCGTACTTGTTCGGATAATTCGGAATTGTTCATAACGTCAAAATTAAATATGCTTTATGAACAGACATTATCTAAAAAGAACTTGTATAGCAGCAGAAGAAATTTAAGAAAAATGGTTGAAGGCAATCATCTTGATGAGATAGTTTAGTTAAATTTTCTTTTTGAGTCTAGTTTGTAATTCGTTAGCATAGTTTAAATATTTAATTAAATCTTCATAGCGAGTTTCGTTTTCTCCGTATGGAATGGTTTTGTTAAGCAAATTTTGTGCATCTATATTTAATTCAAGAAATTTTGTCATAGCTTGTTTAACAAGTTTTGCTTTGTATATTTTTGGAAAAAATTTATAAAAAAGAATTTCAAAAAAACCTGCGTTGCCGTTATCAAGTTTAATTTGTTTAAAATTTAAAAATCTTTTGATGGATTCACAGGGATTTTTTTTATTTTCCGGAGCAGTTGTATTTTGCACATTTTCTATTAAATCCAAATCGTATTGATTTAACCTTTTTTTACTTTTTATTAAAGGTTCTTTTTTGTCTTCTTGAGTTTTTTTGTATTCTGATTCAAAAAAGTTTTCATTATTATTATCTTGCTCAATTTTTGAATCAGCCGATGGCAATATACCATCTTGCATTAATTTTTCTTTAAGTGAGTTGTATAAAGGATTGTTCATAATATAATTATGCACTTAAATTTGATTTTTTTTGCCATATAGGCGTAGGATTTTTAGGTGCTATAATTTTTTTATACAGAAAATTTGAAGGTAATTATGTGGGAATATTCGGATAAAGTTAAAGAACATTTTAAAAATCCTAAAAATGTAGGTTCAATCGAAAATGCCGATGCAATAGGAGAAGCAGGCGCACTTTCATGCGGGGATAAATTAAAATTATATTTAAAAATTGATAATAATATTATAACGGATGCTAAATTTCAAACTTTCGGTTGCGGCTCGGCAGTTGCTGCTTCAAGTGTTCTTACGGAATTAATTATAGGTAAATCTATAGATGAAGCAAGAAAAATTACAAATAAACAAATTGCAGAAGCTTTAGACGGGCTGCCGCCGGAAAAAATGCATTGTTCTGTTATGGGAAGAGAAGCCCTGGAAGATGCTCTTAAAAATTATACAGGTGAAGATTGGGAAGAGCTTGTAGTTGAAGATGATGAATCTTCGATGGTTGTATGTCATTGTTTTGGAGTCAGTGAAAAGAATATAATAGATGCAATTGTAAAAAATGGCGCTAAAACATTGGATGATGTTTCTAAAATTACATCTGCAGGTCTTGCATGCGGAAGATGCAAGGAAAATATAGAAAAAATTTTGAAGAAATATGTAAAAAATGATAAGTCTGCAAAGTTAAATCCGGTTCAGAAAATAATTAAAATAAATAATGTTATAGAAAATGTTATTTCACCGGAGTTACAAAAAGACTTTGGTGATATTGAGCTTGTTAATGTAGAAGGAAACAATGTTTATGTTCAACTGAAAGGACATTGTTCAACTTGTGCAAATGCAAAGATGACTTTAAAAAATTTTGTTGAAACAAAGCTAAAAGAGCTTGTAGACGATGAATTAGTAGTTTTTAACGAGTAGTGATATGAAAAAAACAGTATATTTGGATAATAACGCAACAACGAAAATTGATGAAAAAGTGTTTGAAAAAATGCTTCCATATTTGAAGGAAAATTATGCAAATCCTTCGAGTATGTACGATAGTGCGCATGTTTGTGCAAATGCTATTGAAGAAGCAAGAAAACAGGTAGCTGATTTTTTAGGAGTTGAAAACGAGAAATCTGTTATTTTTACGTCCTGTGGAACGGAATCTGCAAATACTGCAATTAAAGGTGTTGTGTTTCAATATGGAGATAAAGAAAATAAAAATCATATCATAACAACTCAAGTTGAACATCCTTGTGTTTTGTCGGTTTATGAAAATCTGGAAAAAAAAGGTTATAAATCAACTTATGTTTCGGTAGATGAAAATGGCGAGATAAATATTGATAATTTGCTCTCAAAAATTACTCCAAATACAATTCTTTTGTCTGTTATGCATGCAAATAATGAAACAGGTGCTGTTTATCCTGTATATGAGATTGCTAAAAGAGCAAAAGAAATAAATAAAAATATTAAGGTTTTTGTTGACGGCGTTCAAGCGGCAGGAAAAATACCTATTGAGCTTGAAAACTCGGAAATTGATTTTTATTCTATTTCGGGTCATAAATTTCATGCTCCAAAGGGTGTTGGAGCTTTATATGTTAAGAAAGGTGTTTTGTTTGAGCCTTTTATGCTTGGAGGTCATCAGGAATATTCTTTGCGTGCCGGAACTCAAAACACGCCTTATATTGTAGGAATGGGGAAGGCTGCGCAGCTTGCAAAAGAAAGTCTTGAATATGAATTAAAAGAAGTTAAACGCTTGCGTGATAAACTTGAAAAAGGGATTTTATCACAATTAAGAAATGCAAAATTAAATTCAAAAAGCTCAAATCGTGTTCCAAATACTACTAATATAGGTTTTGAATATATTGAAGGTGAGTTGATTTTGCTGTATTTGAACGATTTGGGAATTTGTGCTTCTTCAGGAAGTGCTTGCACTTCGGGAAGCCTTGATCCTTCACATGTTTTAAGAGCACAAAAAGTACCTTTTACATCTTTACATGGGGCTATAAGATTTTCTTTATCGAGATTTACAACAGAAGAAGAAATTGATTATGCTATAGAAAAAGTGCCAGAAGTTATTAAAAAGCTTGCTAAAATTTCACCTTTTCAAAGTGAACTCAATGCGCTTGGTTTATAGCCAATTTATATTTGTTTTGAATTTTTCTTTATTATATTCTTTCAGACTTTTTAACGGATATTTAAAAAACTTTTTTTGTTGATCTTTTTTTAAAAAAAGTGCGAAATATTTATCTTCATAAGCTAAAAACCAATCTAAATCATTTTTCAGGTTTTTATGCAAGGGGTAATATTTATCTGCAATTATAATATCGGTGTGATATTTTTCAAAAAATTTTTTATAATTTTTAGCTAAAAATACATCCGACATTTCATTTATTAAATTTGTATCATATACTTCTTCGTATCTTCCGTCCATAAAAATTTTGTTATCAGGATAAAGTTTGTATGAAACATAGCTTCCGGTATGAAAATTGGTAAAAATATTACCTTTTAAGTTGTTTATTTTTATGAACTCAATACAATATATAGGATATTGAGAGGGTTTAACCGTATTTATAAATTTATATTCCATAATGTGTGATGTTGTTGAAATTAAGATAAGTACAAGAAGTATTATTTCCTTTAATTTGTCTATTTTAGCGGGTAATTTTTTATTAAAAATATTATAAAAATCACAATAACAATAAGAAATTAGTGTATATATAAAGAAAACATGGAAGCGCATGGATTTTAGAGAAATTAATATCGTAAAAAGGATTATTAAATATTTTGTTTTATCAATTTTGTTATAAAAGTTTTTAATTCCGTCTAATTTAATATTTTTAAAGACAGAATAAATAAAAAGCGTAATTGCACAGTAAAAATATAATTCAAATTTTAAAAGAGAGTGTTTATATATTTTTGAGAAAAACATGCTTTGCCATTCTGAAATATGTTCTCTGTTGAGAGCCAGAGCTGATACAATAAAAGTAATATATTTAATTCCGTACGGGTTTATAAGACATGTGGCACAACATGCTAAAAAGGCTATAAGGTATGGTTTGAAATTTTTTTTATTAAGGTATTCGCCTATTGTAAAAATGAAAATTAAAATGAGTCCGATTACAAATCCACCGTGCAAATTTGTCCAAATAATATTTAATACAGGTAAACACCAAAGTATTCTGTAATTTTTATTTATTGATGTTTTTCTTAAAATATAAAGATAAATTGTAAAAAACAAAAAAGAAAATGTTTGACATCTTATTGTTGAAAAAATATTGTATGAAATTGCATGTATAGCGAAAAAGAAAAATAGAAAATGTAGTGGTATTTTTTTATTTTCAAGGCGTATAATTTTTGTAATTGTGTAAAAAGTCAGAAAAATTATTATTGATTTGAATAAGAATAAGCCTATGTCGTGAGTATAATTTTGTATTAAATAAAAAATTATACTTGAACCCCATTCATGGTCTATAAATTCATGGGTTGCGCCCCAGGATTGGAAGTCGAAGTTAAACAGGTCTCCCGTTTGCATAAAACTTTTTCCGACTGTTAATCTTGCCCAAAAATCAAAATCGATATTATTGTCGATTGTTCCGAAAAGCAGGATAAAAAGCCCCAGGGTCAAATAAAATATTAAATCCATGGCAAACATTATAGTATAAAATTTTTGTTTAAGCTATTATTAAATATAGGGAGAAATGTCAATGGAAAATAAAATTAATGAAATAAGAGAAAATGCGCTTTTAAAAATAGAACAAGCGACTGATTTAAAATCATTGGAAGCAGTTAAAAATGAGTTTTTATCAAGAAATTCCGAATTTAATAATTTGAAAAAAGGCATGAAAGATTTGCCGCCCGAACAAAAACCCGTTATAGGAGCTTTATTGAATAAAGTTTCAAATGAGTTAAATTTATTAATTGAAGAAAAAAATGAATTTTTCTATAAAAAAGAATTGAATGAAAAATTATTAAGTGAAAAAATTGATATTTCTCTGGACGGCGATTATGTTCCGATGGGGCATGTACATCCTATAACTCAGACAGTTAATGAAATTGTGGAAATTTTTAATTATCTTGGTTTTTCTTTGATTAAACCGGAACTTTCTCCTGAAGTAGAACTTGAAAAATATAATTTTGATCTTCTTAATGTGCCAAAAGAGCACCCCGCAAGAGATGTTCAGGATACTTTTTATTGCGAAAATATGTTGAATGTTGTTTTAAGAAGTCAAACTTCGAATGCTCAGGCACGTCAAATGATGAATTCAAAACCTCCGATAAAAATTGTATCTCCCGGTCGAGTGTATAGAAATGAAAATGTATCGGCCAGAAAAAATAATTTATTTCATCAAATTGAAGGCCTTTATGTTGATAAAGATGTTACAATGGCTCAATTAAAAGGTGTTTTGAATGAATTTATAAGATTGTATTTTGGTTCTTCAAGACCAACTCGTTTTAGAAGCAGTTTCTTTCCTTTTACGGAACCTTCTGTTGAAATAGATGTCCAATGCATAATGTGTAAAGGTGAAGGATGTTCTGTATGTTCAGGAACAGGCTGGCTTGAAATATTAGGCGCAGGCATGGTAGATCCGAACGTTTTGGATGCTGTCGGCATTGATTCAAAAGTATATTCAGGTTTCGCTTTTGGTATGGGCATTGAGCGACTTGCGATGTTAAAATATGCAATTGATGATATCAGATTGTTTTTTAACAATGATGTAAGATTTTTGAAGCAATTTTAATTATTGTTCTTGAATTAAATTATATAGTTTTCTTTTTTTAATGATTTGAACTGATTTTTTGTCCGGATATGCACCCTTTAGAATCAGTTGTTGAGCGATATCTTGCATATTATTTTTGAGTGCGTAATATAAAATGGAATTGTTTGTGATTGAATCTCTGTAATTAGCTTTTGCACCCTTGTTAAGAAGCAGTTGCGCAAGCTCTGTATCTTTATGTTTTACCGCCTCATATAATTCGCTGTAAAATCCTTTATCCGGTTTTGCTCCGTATTCAAGTAAAAGTTTTGCAATTTCGCTTCGATTTAATTTGCATGCGTAATATAAAGGATAGTCGCTTAAATAACTTGTATTTGGATTTAGTTTGAAATCAAGCAATAATTTAACGTTGTCGATATTATTTTTTTTAATTTGTTCAAAAAGACAACTTGTTCCGAGATATAATTTTTTTGATGTCAGTATATCTTTTTGTTCTTGACTTATCGGGTCTTGTTTTTGTAATGATTTCATAATTAACGAGCGCTCCGAAAAATCTTGCATAGTGCCATCAAAACTGCTATATTCTGATGCTAATACCGACATTTGAAAAAATGTCGGTATTATTAATAAAAGCATTATTTTTTTATTTGTTTTCATATAATTATTATATAATCATTCCGCCGTCAACTTCAAGAACCTGACCAGTTATATAGTCTGCATCAACAGCTAAAAATTTAACTGCGCGTGCCACATCTTCCGCTTCACCTAAACGTCTTAGAGATATTAATTTTAAATATTCATCTATATTTGCAAGGTCTTTTGTCATATCAGTTGCTATAAAGCCCGGAGCAACGGCGTTAACTCTTATATTTCTTGCTCCTAATTCTTTTGCAAGAGATTTAGTGAAGCCGATTAAGCCTGCTTTTGCTGCAGAATAATTTGCTTGTCCAACATTGCCATATACGCCGACCACGCTTGTTGTGTTGACTATTGAACCGAAACGTTGTTTCATCATTAATTTTACAACCGGCTTTGTGACATAAAAAGCACTGTTTAAGTTTGTATTAATAACAGCATTCCATTTTTCTTCCGTCATTCTGATAAATAGGTCGTCTCTTGTTATGCCGGCATTGTTAATTAAAACATCTATTCTTCCGTATTTTTCTATTATCTTTGCTATATTTTCGTCAACTTCAGATTGATTTGATACATCAAATTTATATGCTTCAGCAGACACGTTTAAGTTTTTAATTTCTTCCACTGTTTTTTGTGCAGCTTCGATGTTTCCTGCATAATTTATAACAATGTCATATCCTGCTTTTGCAAGCTCAAGTGCAATTGCTTTTCCTATTCCTCGAGATCCGCCTGTTATTAGTGCTAATTTTTTGTCGCTCATTATTAAACTCCTACTGTTAAGTCTTCAATTACTGTTTTTAATGTTTCTGAATTCGAAACATTAAAAGTTTTTATTTCAGGACATATTTTTCTGTTTAAACCTGATAAAATTTTTCCGTTACCAAATTCAATAAAACAGTCTACGCCTTCTTGTACAGCTTTTTCAATTGATTGATTCCACATAACCGATGAATTAATTTGCGAAGGCATTTTTATTTTAAAATCATTGTTTTTTGTTGTTAAGCTTGCATCAACGTTTGTTATTACCGGAATTTTTGCATCATTTAAACACAACGTCTCAACAAAACTGATAAACCCTTCTTTTGCACTGTCCATAAGCTTGGAGTGAAATCCGCCCGAAACTGCCAGAGGAACAACTTTTCTTGCGCCTTTTTCTTTTATCAGTTCACAAGCTTTGTTTACTGCCTCTATTTCACCTGTGATTACAATTTGAGTCGGGTCATTATAATTTGCAATTTGTACAAGACCGATATTAGAAGCTTCTTCTATGGATTTATTAATATCTTCTGTTTTTGCTCCTAAGATTGCTGCCATTGTGCCTTTTGTTGTTTTTGTAGCATTATCCATTAATTCGGAACGTTTTTGAATTGCTTTAAGTGTTGTTTCTAAATCCATTACTTCAGCTGCATACATTGCGCAATATTCGCCCAATGAATGTCCAAGGACAAATGACGGTTGAATATCGCATTTGCTTCTGAAAGCTTCAAGAGCTGCTATTGATGTTGTTACAATAGCGCTTTGAGCGTTTATTGTTTGCTTTAATGTTTCGTCGGGACCATTAAAACAAATTTCAGATATTTTTTTGTTAAGAACTTTGTCTGCAGTATCATAAATTGTTTTTGCGCATTCAAAATTATTATACAAATCTAAGCCCATGCCAGTTGTTTGTGAACCTTGACCGGGAAATATAAAGGCAAATTTTTTCATTTTCTCCCCTTTTTAACTTATTAATTCTGCAATTTTTTTGTTTACGTCAGCTTCTACTGCTTCTTTTGCAACGCGAACCGCATTTTTAATGGCGTATGATGAACTTCTGCCATGTGATATTACGGTTATTCCTTTAACGCCCAAAAGAAGAGCTCCGCCGAATTCTTCGTAGTTTATGCGTTTGTATATTCTTCTCATGAAAGGTTTTGCGAGAAGTCCTACAATCATTGAAATTATATCACTAGTGAATTCTTGTTGAATTAGCTTGAATAACATCATAGCCGAACCTTCGATTGTTTTTAAGGCTACATTTCCGACAAAACCTTCGCACACAATTATATCAACGTTACCTTGAAAAAGTTCTTTTCCTTCCACATTGCCAATGAAATTTAGTCCTATGGTGTTTTCTTTCAGAAGTTTATATGTATCTTTAACCAGTTGATTTCCTTTTTCTTCTTCTTCGCCGATATTTAAAACTCCAATTCTTGGGTTTTTTCTGTTGTATACGTTTTTAACAAACGTTGCTCCCATTGTAGCGAATTGGAATAACATTTCGGGAGTGCAAGAGCTGTTTGCGCCCGCATCTATTAAGATAACAGGCTCTTTCATTGTGGGCAGAGTGGCTGCAATTGCAGGTCTTTCAATTCCTCTTAATCTTCCTAATCCGAAAAGTGAAGCAGCCATCGCAGCTCCGGTTGAGCCTGCGGCAACAACTGCATCCGAGCTTCCTTTTGCGACTGCATCAACCGCTAAAACTATTGAAGCATTCTTCTTTTTTCTAATAGCAGTCCCGGGGGCTTCGCCCATTTCAATTACTTCATCCGCTTGAGTTAATTTGATATCAAGTTTTGATAAATCAACTTTAATTTTTTTTATAAAATATCCGCCTCGGGTTGAACGAATACCTTTTTTTGATATTTCATCAAGTATTCTTTGGATTTCATCTATTTTTCCTATAAGTTCAATGGGAACATTGTAATCTTGAGCAGCCCAAACAGCACCCTTAACTATTTCATCAGGAGCGTAATCTCCCCCCATTGCATCAACAGCAATTCTCGTCATATTGAATTCCTTAATACCATTATTTATTCAGCTTTTTTTTCTTCGCTTGTTTCTTCAACTTTTTTTTCAGTTGTAGTTTCAGTTTTTTTTGCTCTCGGTTTTCTTGTTTTTTTAACTTCTTCTTTCTTTTCTTCAACCGGAGTTTCAACTTTTTCTGCTACAGGTTCTGCTTTAACTTCAGATGTTGCTTTCGCTTTTTTTGAAGCAAAACCGTTTTTATAATATCCGCACTCGGGGCAAACAGTATGAGTTAAAACTGTTGCTTTGCAATTAGGACAAGTTGTGGTAGCAGGAACTCTTCCTTTCCAGTTTGCTCTTCTTGTTGCCTGACTTGCTTTTCCTGTTCTTTTCTTTGGTGTAGCCATTTTTATTTCCTTTTCTTATTTTATTAAATATTATAACTATGTTTGTCGATACTTTTTTATTGTCTAAAAAAAAGAAGCCCTTGTCAACATTTTGACGAGGACTTCTTTTTAAAAATTAAACTTTTAACTATCTTAAGCTAATTTTTGTGTAAGAACCTTTTTTAGCGAAGTTAACTTTGTCTTCACGAGCTAACCAACCTAAACCAAGGCTTGCGAAGTTTTCATTTAAACCAAGATCTTTGTTCATTTTTTTAGTTGTTACTTCGCCGTTTTCATTTAGGTATTCCCAGATTTTTCCAGCTGTTTCGATAATTGTTTCTTGCATTGTTGTACTCCTTTTTAATGCTTTGTATACAAGTTACTACTGTTTGAATTTGTTTTCAAATTCCTGTTTGCATATTTATATTAATTTATAATATATTGATTGTATATAGTTTAAATGGATGAAAAAAGGTGAAAAATGATTTGGATTTATGGCGATAATGTAGATACTGACGTAATTATTCCGGCCAGATATCTCAATACGAAAGATGCTGTTGAGCTTTCAAAACATTGTATGGAAGATATTGACAGCAGTTTCTCAAAAAATGTTAAGTCGGGAGATATTATTGTTTCCGGTGAAAATTTTGGCTGCGGTTCTTCAAGAGAACATGCTCCTCTTGCAATTAAAACATGCGGGATAAAAGCAGTCATAGCTAAGTCCTTCGCAAGAATATTTTACAGAAATGCAATAAACATCGGCCTTGTTATAATTGAAAATAGTGAAATTCAAAATAATGTTAATAAGGATGATGTTATTGAATTCGATTTGAATAAAGGAATACTTTATAACAGAACAAAAGGAGATGAATATTCATTTGTTCCTTATCCTTCGGAAATAAGAAATTTGGTTAATGCGGGCGGGTTAGTTGAATATACAAAAAGAAAATTGGGATTATAGAAGATGAAAAATATTGCTGTTTTAATGGGTGACGGTGTTTCACAAGAAATTTTGACTTGTGCAATAAAAGTATTGGATAAAATATCAAAAGTTTACAATATTACTTTTAACTATGATTATGTTTCGATTGGCGGCAGAGCTTATGACGAATTTGGCGTTCCTTTGCCCGAAAAAACAATAGAAGCTTGTTTAAAATCGGATGCGGTTTTGCTTGGTGCTGTCGGTGATTGGAGATATGATGCACTTGCTCCGGAATTAAGACCTGAGAAAGCTTTATTGGGTATAAGAAAAAAATTAAATCTTTTTGCTAATTTAAGACCTGTGAAAGTGTTTGATGAGTTATTATTTTCATCTCCATTAAAATCTGAAATTGCTAAAAACACAGATATAATGATAGTAAGGGAGCTTACGGGTGATGTATATTTCGGAGAACCGAGGGGAATAATTACAAAAAAAACTCTTGATAACAGAAATATAAAAGTTGGTTTTAATAATATGATTTACGATGAAGATGAAATAAGAAGAATTGCACATGTTGCTTTTAAATCAGCTCAAAAGCGGAATAAAAGAGTATGTTGTGTTGATAAAGCAAACGTATTGGATGTTTCAAGATTGTTTCGTGAAATTACATCAGAGGTTTCAAAAGAATATAATGATGTCGAATTATCTTACATGTATGTTGATAATGCTGCCATGCAGCTAATTCAAAATCCTAATCAATTTGATGTAATTTTAACCGGCAATATATTTGGAGATATTTTGTCTGATGAAGCTTCAACAATATGCGGTTCTTTGGGAATGCTTCCTTCAGCTTCATTATCAGATGGAAATACGCCTTATATGTATGAACCGATTCATGGTTCCGCTCCGGATTTAGCCGGAAGAAATATTGTTAATCCCATTGCTACAATTCTTTCTGTTGCTATGATGTTAGATTATTCTTTTGATAATGCTTTAGCTTCGGATTGTATATATCATGCTGTTCGTGATGTTTTAAAAGAAGGGTACAGAACAAAGGATATTATGGAAAAAGACAGCACGCTTTGTACTACTTATGAAATAACGGATTTAATTACAGAAAAGATAAAATAATAAAATATATAAATTTACTTGATATTGTTTCGTGCTAGAATTAAATTAAAATACATTTATAAAGGAAGTTTCAATGGAAAAGCATATTGATGAAAAATTACATACTTTAAGACATTCATGTTCTCACATAATGGCACAAGCTGTTCAGCAATTATATCCTAAGGCAAAGCTTGCAATCGGTCCAGCAATTGAAAATGGTTTTTATTACGATTTTGATATTGAAGGAGTGACATTATCTGATGAGGATTTGAAAGAAATTGAAAAAGTAATGAAGAAATTGATTGCTCAAAATTTGACTTTTGAAAAATATGTTATTCCGGACGTCGAAAAACAAATTGCAGAATTTAAACAACAAGGTGAAATATATAAAGCAGAGTTATTGGAAGAACATAAAAATGATAATCCGACTTTGTATTTAACAAAAGATAAAGACGGAAAAGTATTATTTAATGATTTATGTTCAGGTCCTCACATTGAATCAACAAAAGAAATTAAAGCTTTTAAACTTATGTCTGTCGCAGGTGCGTATTGGAGAGGCAATGAAAAAAACAAAATGCTTCAAAGAATTTATGCGACTGCTTTTTTAACAAAAGAAGAATTGGATAATTACATAAAACAAATTGAAGAAGCAAAAAGACGTGACCACAGAAAACTTGGTGCACAGTTGGATTTATTCTCTGTCAGAGATGAAATTGGCGGCGGACTTGTGTTGTGGCATCCCAATTTATATACTGTCCGAGAAGAAATAGAAAATTATTGGAGAAGTGAACACAGAAAAAGAGGCTATGTAATCGTTCAAACCCCTCAATTAGCTAAAACCAAATTGTGGGAGCTTTCAGGGCATATTGATCATTACAAAGAAAATATGTTCTTTATACAAAAGGAAGAAGATTCTGAAGAACAATATATTGTTAAACCCATGAATTGTCCTTTTCATATATTGATATATCAATCACAAAGACATTCATATCGTGATTTACCATTGAGAATGGCAGAGTTGGGTACGGTATATAGAAGAGAAAAATCAGGAGCTTTATCAGGATTGACAAGAGTACAGGGGTTTACTCAAGATGATGCTCATATTTTTTGTACGCCGGAACAACTGGTTGACGAAATTAATTCAATCATTGATTTTGTTTCAGACACCATGAAAATTTTTAATATGGAGTTTGAAGTTGAATTATCTACAAGACCCGAAAGTTTTGTAGGTGATTTAAAAAATTGGGATTTAGCTGAAGCCGGATTAAAAGAAGCTATGGATAAAAGAGGCATGAAATATGAAATCAATGAAGGTGACGGTGCTTTTTACGGTCCAAAAATTGATTTTAAAGTTAAAGATGCTATAGGAAGAATGTGGCAGTGCGCTACTATACAGCTGGATTTCAATTTACCTGAAAGATTCGAAATAAAATATCAGGATAAAGATGGGGTTTTAAAAACTCCTGTTATGTTGCATCGTGTTATTTTTGGTTCTATGGAAAGATTTCACGGCATATTAATTGAGCATTACGCCGGCGCTTTTCCTGCTTGGCTTGCTCCTCATCAGGTTGCTTTGGTCCCTATTGCAGACAGGCATAATGATTATATGGAAAAAATTTATAATATGCTTCGCAGTCATGGAATACGTGTAATTTTTGAAGAAAAATCAGAATCCATGAATTATAAAATAAGGGATTATTTACAGAATAAAAAAGTTCCTTATGTTCTTGTCGCCGGTGATAAAGAAATTGAATCAAATAAAGTTGCAATAAGAAAACGCGGTGTCGGACAAATTGGCGAAATGACAATTGATGGTTTCATCGAAAAATTGTTAAATGAAATAAATTCAAAAGGAAAAGAAGAAATAAATTAAAAAGAGTCATTTGACTCTTTTTAATTTATAAAACACATTATTAATTTTAAAATTATGCTTAAATCTTCATCAGAGGCTTTGCGAAGTATTGAGTTAATTTTATTAATTATATATTCTCTGTTTTGAAGATGTTCTGTTTTAAAAAATTCCGTATATTCAACATTGAGAGCTGCTGCGAATTTTTCTATTAGGTCCGCTTTAGGAAAGCTTCTTCCTGTTTCTATGTGGCTCATATGTTTAGGGTCTATTGCAACCATTTCAGCCAGTTGATATTGAGTTATTCCTTTTTTGTTCCTGAGTTCTTTTATTCTTGAACCGAAGTCTTTTTTTATGTTCATTTTCACCTCTTTTAAGAGGATAATAAGATAGTTTAATTATATAAACCGTAATTAAGATATAAAAAAGTATATATTTACTATTTTAAATATTGATATTCTGTATTTAATATGGTAAATTTAAAATAATTATGTTTCAAATAAATAATATTTTTATGAAAAAATTAAACGCCTTCTCTCTAATCGAACTTATGATTAGTTTGATTACAATAAGTTGTATAGCAGCAGCTTTCACTCCCGTTGTAACAAAAAGATTAACAAAATCTAATGTAACAATAACAGGCGGGGGTTCGGGTAATTCTGATCAAGTTATGGAGATGATGTGCGCCAATATGTTTGGCGATAATTGTATAAGATGTTCTAAAGAATGTACAAAATGTGTTTCAACTCATTACCTTACAGCAGAAAAAACATGTTCATCATGTAGATCCGGATATTTTTGTGACGGTACATCAACTACTATGCCATGTGCTAATAAATATGGAGCAGGATGTACAACGTGTAATTCTGAAAAATGTCTCTTAGCTAATTCAGGATATTATATAAGTAGTGACGGTTATTCAATAGCATGTTCCACTCAATATGATCCAAACTGTGCTACTTGTAATGCTACTCAATGCAGTGCTTGTAAAACAGGTTATGCATTTAATTCAAACAGACAATGTATAGCAACTTGTACTCCGGGAAGCAAAGAATTTATTACAGCAGGAACATTTACTTTTACTGTTCCTAAAGGATGTACCTCTATAACTGCTACTCTTGTTGCGGGAGGTTCAGGCGGCGGAGCAGGGAGTGTTAAGGAAAAAACCACAACACTTACAACTGTTGGTACGTCAACTTTTGTTATTCCTACTGAGCTTAAAGGTAAATATTTTAATTTATCCTTATGTGGCGGTGGTGGTGGAGGAGGTTCAAGCACCACAGGAAGAACTCACCTCCAAGGTGGAACCGGCGGAAAAGGAGGATTTGTTAAAGATGTTATATTACAAATGCCAAATTCATCAAGTATTACCGCAACAATTGGAGCAGGAGGAGCAAAGGGTGTTCCTGCCCATGCTAATGGTACTCCTGGTAAAGGCGGAGGCGGAACATATCTTTCTCCATGGGCAAATAATATGTCCTATGTTGGTGGTGGCGGTGGTGGCGGTTCTTCTGCTGCATGGGGTTGTATGTCTTCGGGAGGTGCCGGAACACGAGGAGGAACAAGCAACGGGGGTGCTGGCGGTAAGGCAATCAATGGCTCTGGTGGTGGTTACTGTTGCGATCAACACGGTATAAGCGGAAGTAATGGTAAACCATATGCCGCAAATAGTACTGTTGAAAGTTACTTTGGTGCTTCATATTGTCAAGGTGGAACTACTGGAATAAGAGGAAAACAAGGAATTATAAAATTAAAATATGCTTCTTTTGGAAATGGAGGGTCTGGAGGCGCTGCAGGAGCAGTTGTACCAAAACAAAAAATTAGTGCAACTGGTAATTTAACTGTTGTTGTTGGCGCAGGTGGCGCAGGTGGCGTTGCAACATTAGGATATAATTCTGCGGGCGTCATTACAAGCTCCACCAATGGTTCTAAGGGAGGTCAAAGCATGATTAAAAATAGTTCCGGTGCGATTTTGCTTCAAACTTCAACAGCAGGCGGTGGCGGAGGAATAGCAGCAGGATCTGCAGTAGGAGCTGCAAGGGTAACAAATGGAAAAAATAATACAGCAATATCTATGAGCGGTTTTTCAACGGCTGGAAGCTCTGCAACATCATCTACAAGAGGAACTACAGGTGGTATTACGACAATAAATGGTGCTAATTATTGCACTGCAGGTTCAGGTTCAAGCGGAACAGGCGGAAGCGCAACAAGTTACGGCGGCTGCGGCGGCGGTGGCGGCGGAAGCGGATATAATGGCGGAAAAGGTGCCCCCGGATATGTAAAAATTGAATGGGGCAATATATAAATTTTTCATATTATTTTTTTGTGTTTTGGTTTGGGATAGTAATATCCCATTTTTTTATAAATAAAAATAAAGCGGATAAAATATCCGCTTCT